>JAHRWG010000157.1 GCA_019090295.1 Cycloclasticus sp.
CTTATTGGGCAATGCTTTAGCGAATGCCAAGTCAACGTTAGGAATGCAAAAATAAGCACCCTAGGCAGCAAGGCCGAAGATATTTTCTACATTACAGATAGCAGTGACAACATGATTCAAGACAGTCAGTTACTGGATAAGCTTGAAAAACTATTAATAGAAAAACTATCCAATAAGTCTGATAACTGTAGTTAGTCACCCATTGCACTTAGCAATTAATCATTACTGCCTAAATGAACAGGCAGTTAGGTTACATAGGTAACATTTTTAATCGATTCCTAATAACACCAAGGCTAATTTGAATTTACTTCTTGCCTCAACAGGTAAATATTAATAATGGCTAATAGTGATTACCGAAACGCTAGATACAAAAAAGCCCTTGCAAACAAGGGCTTAAGTGACATAAATGGTGGAGGGACAGGGATTCGAACCCTGGATGGGCGTTAACCCATGCTAGTTTTCAAGACTAGTGCATTCAACCGCTCTGCCATCCCTCCTAATATTTACTCTTGTTAGAAAACTGAACATTCCCTAACGAGACGCGCATGTTACTTAACTCTACGTTTTTTTTCCAGTGAAAATGTTAAAAGACTTGAACTATTTTTTTAAGCACGTAGGATTACACCTAAATATCGCTAAATGATATTCAACATCATCTGCATCCATAACTAAACTCGAGGCACTTTAATGAAGCAATTTGATTCAAGCATTACACGGAATGAACAAAGTATTTTAGCGACCAACAAGGTCTTAAAAAATACCTATATCTTACTTTCTATGACTTTGCTTTTCAGTGCCTTCACAGCAGGTATTTCCATGAGTATGAACTTGCCTCACCCTGGCATGATCATCAGCTTAGTTGGCTACTTTGGCTTGTTATTTTTAACCACCAAGTTTAGAAATAGCTCTCTTGGTATTCTTTGTGTCTTTGCTCTAACTGGTTTTATGGGTATTACTTTAGGTCCTATACTAAATATGTACCTAAACGCTTATTCCAATGGCCATGAGTTGATCATGACATCACTGGGTGGCACAGGTGTTATTTTTATGGCCTTATCTGCCTACGCTTTAACCACTAAAAAAGACTTTAGCTTTATTTCAGGGTTTTTGATGGTAGGCATTTTGGTGGCATTTTTAGCTGGAATTGGCGCAGCCATTTTTAGCATTCCTGCCTTATCACTTGGTGTGTCCGCTATGTTTATTATGTTAATGTCCGGCATGATCTTGTATCAAACCAGTGAAATTATCCACGGTGGCGAAACCAATTACATTATGGCCACAGTTTCTTTATACATTAGTATTTTCAACCTCTTTACCAGCCTATTACATATCTTGGGTGTTATGGGTGGTGAAGACTAAGTTTACGTCTTAACGTAAAAAAGCGAGCCTCGTAAGGGGCTCGCTTTTTTTTGCTTTAAGGACTCTATTCATTAAACTCTTTAATCCATTCAGCCATAAATTAGCGATACAAAGCAGTTCGTTTCATAAAAGACGACATCCCCCATACTCCAACAGGTCAGCAAAGGGGTTTAAATAGGCTAGGAAGGCTTAAACCGAAATATTCGTCAACCCACCCATGTAAGGAATTAGCACATCAGGAACGTTAATCGAGCCATCTTCTTGCTGGTAGTTTTCCATCACTGCTATCAGCGTCCGCCCAACGGCTAAACCGGATCCATTAACCGTGTGAACAAGTTCTGGTTTATTGGTTTCCGGGTTGCGCCAGCGTGCTTTTAAACGTCGTGCCTGAAAGTCACCAAAATGGCTGCATGATGAAATCTCACGGTACGCATCTTGCCCTGGTAACCAAACTTCAAGGTCATACGTCTTTGTCGCTGAAAAACCAGTATCCCCTGAACACAACAGCATTAAGCGGTACGGTAGGTTAAGCGCTTTTAAAATACCCTCTGCATGCTGAGTTAACTCCTCATGCGCTTGCTCTGAAGCTTCGGCTTTAACAACCTGGACCAACTCCACTTTTTCAAACTGGTGTTGGCGAATCATGCCGCGCATATCTCGCCCATAAGCACCGGCTTCGCTTCTGAAGCACGGTGTGTGCGCGACAAATTTCATGGGCAGGCTTGCGCTTGGTAAAATCTCATCCCTAACTAAGTTTGTCACCGGAACTTCCGCAGTTGGTATTAAGTAATAAGGTGACTCTCCTTGCATTTTGAAAAGGTCGTCTTCAAATTTTGGTAACTGTCCTGTTCCCATAAGGCTATCTTTATTAACAAGGTATGGCACATACGTTTCGCGATAACCATTTTTATCGCTATGTGTATCCAGCATAAACTGTGTTAATGCCCGTTGTAACCGTGCTAATGGACCAGACAGGGTCACAAAACGCGCACCCGCTATTTTAGCGCCAGCTTCAAAGTCTATCCCACTGAGTATGCGTCCTAAATCAACATGGTCTTTAACCTCAAAATCAAAACTTGGTTGATCACCCCATACCCGAAGCTCTTTGTTTTGCTCTTCATCCTTACCGGTTGGCACATCATCAGACAATATATTTGGAAGAGAAAGTTGAATAGCCTTTAACTCTGCTTGAATTTCAGTTAACTCTGCTTCAACCAACGTTAGTTCATCACCTAATTGAGCAACGCTGTCCAACAAAGGCTGAATATCTTCACCTTTGGCTTTAGCCATACCAATAGATTTTGATCGCGTATTACGTTCACTTTGCAGGGTTTGAGTTCGAACTTGAATCTCTTTGCGTCTGGCCTCAAGCGCTGTCACCGCTTTAACATCTAGGTCGGCACCATGGCGCAACATGGCCTCTTTTACAGTATCAGGGTTGCTTCTTAAGAGCTGGGGGTCAAGCATGTAGCTTTCCTTTTATTTAGGTTAGTGTTGTTCAGCAAGCCAACTGACAGCTTGGCTGATATCGAAATTTTCTTTTAGGTACTCAAGTGCGGTCAAAACTTTATTTGACTCATCAAAAAACTCAACGGTAATGGGTAAGTTAAAGGATAAATCCATTAAGGAAGCATCATGTACTTTTCCCGACTCACCATAACCTTCAAGGCCACGGTAGGCAGTTGCACCGGTTATTTCACCGTCACCATGTAAGTATTGTATGATCGCAGCCAATTGGTGGTCTGCTTCGGTTAAATAAACTTTTGCCACTCTCACTGCTATTATCGTCATAATTGCCTCGCAATTTGTAAGCCACACCAAGCTGCCAAGACACACAGCACCACGCTGAGAAAAATATTTAAGCAAGCTTTTATTAAGTAGCCTTGTTCAATAAGAAGAATCGTTTCAATTGAAAAAGTAGAAAACGTTGTAAAAGCACCCAAAAAACCAACCAACACCACTGCTCTTAGCTCTGGGGATACGGGAAAGCGCTGTAAAAAAAGCTCATACAGTAAGCCCACTAATAATGAGCCAATAACATTAACCACCAACGTGCCATATGGAAAGCCTCGTCCCAGCCAGGCATAAACACCTGTTGATAAGCCGTATCTCATCACTGCGCCTATTGAGCCGCCAGCGGCAATGGCAAATAATTGCGTCATTTTATTCAACAGTCCTTTCGATTAGCCGTATATTTTACGGTTATATTAAGTTTCTATCACCCGTTTTTAAGCAATGATTAGAAAATAGCATGCTACCTTCCTTTGTGCATTAAAAATTACCATGCCCGGTTTGTACACATTCTTTTATCTCGATATACTGTCCGCTATCATATATTCCCTAGTCAGCAACGCATCAGTCAGCTGTCTCAATAACATATTAAAACTCACATGCACGTTAGCCTTCAAATAAATGCTCGCTGGATAGTCTCGGTGGATCGTAATAATACGGTACTAGAAAACCATGCTGTTATTATTCAAGATGACATTATTATTGATATTTTGCCACAAGCAGAAGCCTCTAAGTACCATCCCTTAAAACAAGCCACATTAAATGACCATGCTTTAATGCCTGGGTTTATCAATGCACACACACATTCGGCCATGAGTCTTTTAAAAGGCCTAGCTGATGACACCCCACTAGACGAGTGGCTAAATAAACATATATGGCCTGCTGAAACGGCCTTAGCCAATGCTGATTTTGTAAAAGATGGCACAGAGCTAGCCATTGCCGAAATGATCAGGGGCGGTACAACGTGTTTTAATGATATGTACTTTTTCATAGGCCAAGCTGCTGCTGTTGCTCAAGACATTGGCATGCGGTGTCATATTGGCATTCCAATTATAGATTTCCCTACTCGATGGGCCAAAGATTTGGGTGAATACATTAGTAAGGGTTTAGCTGTCCGTGATCAATTTAAAAAAGAACCCCTCATTAATTTTTCGTTTGCTCCTCATGCACCTTATAGTGTTAGCGACGATTCATTCAAAACCATTAAGCCGCTGTTAAATGAATTGGCGTTACCCATGCATATTCACTTGCATGAAACACAAGCAGAAGTTCAGCAGTCTCTTAGCGATCACAACATTCGGCCTATAGACCGTCTGGAAGAGCTTGGCCTACTAGGCCCAGATCTCATGGCTGTACATATGACTGAATTAAGCGATCAAGATATCCAGAAAGTTGCACGTTATGGTGTCCATGTTATTCACTGCCCAGAATCTAACCTGAAATTAGCCAGTGGCTTTTGCCCAGTTTCTGCCTTGTTAGAGGCAGGTGTTAATGTTGCTTTAGGCACTGATGGTGCAGCCAGCAACAACGATATTGATATGCTGGGTGAAATGCGCACTGCGGCTTTTTTAGCCAAAAGCTTAACGGGGAAAGCCAATGCCTTACCTGCTTACCAGGCAATACGTATGGCCACCATCAATGGTGCCAAAGCGCTGGGGTTAGCTGATAAAATAGGGTCGTTAGAAATTGGCAAACAAGCCGATATCATTGCCATTAACCTAAACCATGTTGAAACCCAGCCTGTATATGATGTGATGTCCAGTATTGTCTATTCAGCCAACCGTTCACAGGTCACTGACACTTGGGTTGCCGGCAAAAATTTAATGAAAGGCAGACAGCTACGTACTATTGATGAGTCCGCTCTAATTAAAAAAGCTCAATCGTGGCAGCAGAAAGTGTACCCGTTTCATCATCCATCATACAAAGCGGTGTAAACTACGCGTTATGACGATAACAACTGATAATTCAAACCCTGTAGAAATTGAAAAATTTACGGCCAGTGCCTCCCAATGGTGGGACCCTGAAGGAGATCTTAAGACACTCCATCAAGTCAATTCCCTACGATTGGAATTGGTCAACAAAACCTGTTCTTTAAGTAACAAAAAAGTACTTGATGTAGGCTGTGGTGGTGGCATTTTTTCTGAGTCAATGGCTGCAATTGGCGCTGACGTTACGGCCATTGATTTGGGCAAAGAACTAATAGACATTGCCGACTTACATAGCTTAGACAGTGGTGTTAATGTCAACTATCAGTGCATAAGCGTTGAAGGCCTTGCCGAACAGCATAACAGCACCTTTGATGTGGTGACTTGCATGGAAATGCTTGAGCATGTGCCCGATCCAAGTAGCATTATTCAGGCATGCTCTAAGCTTGTTAAACCCGGTGGTTATGTGTTTTTCTCGACACTTAACAGAAACCCTAAGTCTTATTTATTGTCGATTGTTGTGGCTGAGTACATGCTGGGCATGCTGCCTAAAGGTACTCATGATTACTCTAGCTTTATTAAACCATCTGAACTGGCAGCTTGGAGCCGTCAAGCAGGACTTGAGTTGATAGATAGTCGAGGGGTTGAGTATCGCCCCCTTAGCCAGTCTTTCACCATGACAAACGATATTAGTATGAACTATATTTGTGTCTTTAAAAAAGCTTAACCCCTTTAATAACCGTTATGTCTACTGCTCTCGCCTCTGCAAACATCAGTGCCTTTTTATTTGACCTTGATGGCACACTGGTGGATACCGCCCCTGATTTAATTGCCGCTCTAAATTCTGTTCTTCAACTGAATCAACTAAGCCCTATTCCTTATGCCACTCTAAGGCCCCTTGTTTCAAATGGTGCTGACGCACTTATTTCATACGGATTTGGTGAAAATTTACCTAAAAAGAAACACCAGGCTGTTAAGGCCAGTTTCCTTAATTACTATCAAGAGCACCTTGCTCAAGAATCTCGATTATTTGATGGCTTCGACCAAGTATTGCTTCAGTTAGAAAAGCAGGATATCCCATGGGGCATTGTCACCAATAAACCTGAGTATTTAACAACGCCTCTATTAAACAACCTGCAACTGCTTAAACGCGCCAGTTGTGTTGTCTGTGGTGACCAAGTAACCCAACCAAAACCCCATCCAGAATCAATTTTAATGGCGTGCCGACAACTTAATATCGCCCCCAATACAGCCCTTTACCTTGGTGATGCTAAACGTGATATTCAGGCCGCTAAATTAGCGGGGCTTAAAAGCATCGCTTGTTCATATGGCTATATTCCACCCGATGATGATATTACACGTTGGCAAGCTGATCGAATTATTAAACACCCAGATGAGCTCCTCGTGGCTGCTCAAATGCTTTTTAGTGCTTCACCGGCCTTAGTATAATCACCACTATGTTAGACACGCTTAACACGCTCTTAAAGCACGATTACTTTTTACTGTTGATGGGGCTAATCACTGGCTCAGCCATTACCTATATCCTAATGTCTCGCGTTATATCTACGCTCAAGCAGAATTTAATCCACAGTGAGCTGCGTTTATCACTTGAGTTAGAACAACGCGAAAGAGATCAGCAGAATAAGGAAGATATTAGTCAGGCCTTTCGTGATAGTTTTTCAGCCTTATCTGGTCAAGCCTTAAGGCACAACAATGAAACCTTTTTAAAACTGGCGCAAGAGAACCTTAGCAAGCAACAACATGTGGCGCAATCGCGCATTAATAACCAAGAAAAAGCCTTTACTGATTTAGTCGTGCCCATCAAAGAACTGATGAAGCAGACGGATGAACAGCTTAAAAAACTTGAAGCTGATCGCCAACAGTCACATGGGTCCATCAGCCAGTTTCTCCAGTCAATGACTGATACGCAAACCTTACTACAACGCGAAACACGTAATCTTGTTCAAGCATTACGTCGCCCAGAAGTTCGTGGCCAGTGGGGCGAACTGACCTTAAAACGCCTAGCTGAATTAGCCGGCTTAGTCGACCATTGTGACTTTTTTGAACAAGAGCATATCAACACCGCCGTTGGCAGTATGCGACCTGATATGATTATTCGCATGCCAGATCAGCGTGACATCATCGTTGATGCTAAAACTCCCTTGGATGCCTACCTTACAGCCATTGAAGAAACGAACGACAAGGAACGTCAGCTGCACCTAATCCGGCACGCAAAACAAGTACGCGACCGTGTTAAAGAGCTATCTAAAAAGGCTTATTGGTCCCAATTTAAAAACACACCTGACTTTGTGGTGCTCTTTATTCCTGGTGATCAGTTCCTTAGCGCTGCTCTCGAACAAGACCACCGCTTACTTGAAGATGCTTTAGCCCAACAAATTATTTTAGCGACACCCACCAGCTTAGTGGCCTTATTACGCGCCATCGCATTTGGTTGGCGACAACAGGCCAGCACGGACAATGCTGAAGCGATACGTCAACTGGGGGTTAGCCTGTATACACGCATGGCTACCTTTGTTGAACATATGAACCGCGTCGGTCACTCGCTTGATAAAAGCATTGAGCATTACAATAAAGCCGTTGGGTCATTTGAGCGCCAAATATTACCAAATATAAGGAAGTTCAAAGACCTAGGGATTGAAGCACATAAGTCAATTACAGACCTTGAACCCATTGAAAAGTCTGCCCGCCAACAAAATAAATTAGATAAAGAATAATGAATACTCCCCTTCCCATACCGACTCAAACATTATCGCCTCAACAGCTTAACCAACGTGTTTATCTACTCACTGGGGCGACTGGTGGCTTAGGGCGCTCCACCGCCTTATCACTTGCAAAGCTTGGTGCAACCGTCATTCTTAGTGGTCGTCATGAAGATAAGTTGAATCACTTATATGATGAGATAGAAAAACGAGGCTACCCAACGCCTGCCATCATACCGTTTGACTTAGAGCAGACTGAAGAAGAAAAGTACACACAGTTAATTAACTCAATATACAATGAATTCAAAAGGTTAGATGGTATTATTCATGCGGCATGTCAACTTGGAGTTATCGGTCCATTAGCCAGTCAAGACAGTTCTTTTTGGCTAAAGGTTCAACAGGTAAATCTGAATGCCTGCTTTCTTATTAACAAAGCTTGCTCACCCTTATTGTCTAGATCAGAGCATGCATCCATCACCATGGTATCGGACTCATCAGCCCGTCAAGAAAAAGCATACTGGGGAGCCTACGGTGTCTCAAAAAGCGCTCTGGAAAGCTATTCAAGTATCCTGGCCGATGAGCAGGAAGACAGCAGTATTAACTGCAATATTTTCATCCCTGGTCCAAGTTTATTACCCATACGAAAAAAAACCCACCCGGGGGAAGAGTCAGCCAAACTAGCCCCAGCTGAGCTGGTTGGAGATGCTATGACCCAAGTTATTTTATCGTCAGAAAACGGCCAAGTGTATCAAGTGTAAGACCTAGGCGGCGTATGTTGCCACGATATCTCTCAAGGCCTCACACAGCTGAATAACCTCGTCTTCTGTATTGCGTTGCCCCAAGCTGATACGTATTGCACTAAGAGCATCTTCCGAGCAATAACCCATCGCTGTCAGTACTGGGCTAGGTGCTAGAATACGGCTTGAACACGCCGACCCTCCAGAAATGCAAATCCCTTTTTTATCTAGCATCATTAGAATCAACTCGCCATCCATTCCCTTAATAGTGACTTGTGTTGTATTTGGCAACCTACTGGCTTGCTCTGCCACAATATTCAGACCATCAATAGTTTTTAAACGCATTTCAAGCGTATTTTTCAAACTAACCAGCTGTTGTTCACGTTGACCGAGCTCTTGGCTTGCTAATTCGGCAGCCTTTCCAAAACCCACAATGGCGGCCACATTTTCAGTGCCTGCTCGCCGACCCCACTCTTGCCCTCCACCTGATAGCATTGGCTCAAGTTCAAAAGGCTTAGCAGCAATCAACGCCCCCACACCTTTTGGCCCATACATTTTATGGGCAGAAAGGGTCAGCAAATCTGCCCCTAAGGCGTTAAAGTTGACCGGTATTTTTGCAGCTGACTGTACCGCATCTACATGTAACACAGCACCCGTCGGCCTTATTAGCTCACTTAACTCAGCAATGTTTTGAATAACCCCAGTTTCATTATTTGCATGCATCATGCTCACCAACGTTGTATCGCTTCTTAAACGTGCCGTCAGTTCGTCCCTAGAAATAATGCCCTGTTGATTCACCGGGAGTGTTTCAACAGCATACCCTAGAGCACTGAAGTTATTCATGGGTGATACAACGGATGGGTGCTCTGTTGCACCGTAGAGAAGATGGCTGCCTAACGTTTTTTTTGCCACCATAACAGCAAGGTTATTCGCTTCGGTTCCACCCGATGTAAAGACGACTTGGTTACTGGAAACATTGACTAATTGCGCCACTTGTTCACGCGCAATATCCAAAGCTGTTCGTGACGCTCTACCTAAACGGTGTGTACTGGATGGATTACCATACATAATCGTTAGGTAAGGTTCCATGGCCTCTAAAACACGTGTGTCTAAGGGGCTACTGGCATTATGGTCAAAATAAAGCATTGGTTTAGGTGTTGCGCCCCTTACAACGACTGCCTGTTCCATCATCAACCGGCAAACTGTCTATTTCGACGACTTTTTTATCATCGATTCGCCCACCAAGTGCTTTTATCTCGTGGCACATTTGCTCCACTTCCTTATCCAAGGTATGAATATGTTCCAGCATCCGGTTAATTGCAACCGCAACCGGATCAGGAATTTCATGAGACGTTCCATAAGCATCAAAACCTATTTTTTTGGCAATGGCTTCTTGCTCTGGGCTTGGTTTAGTTCGTTCTGCATTAGCAATTCGCCCAGGTATTCCAACAACGGTTGCGTCATTGGGGACAGAACGAACAACAACAGAGTTTGATCCAACCCTAGCATTATCACCTATCTCAATGGGGCCTAAAATTTTAGCACCCGCACCCACAACAACACCTGTCCCTAGCGTAGGGTGGCGTTTTCCCTTATTCCAACTGGTTCCACCTAAGGTTACGCCATGATACAACGTGCAATCATCACCAATAACAGCCGTTTCCCCCACCACAACACCCATTCCATGGTCAATAAAGAAGCGTTTACCAATAACAGCGCCGGGGTGTATTTCAATGCCCGTTAGCCAGCGCGTAAAAGAAGAAAAAAAGCGCGCCGTAAACTTGAAGTTATTCTGCCATAACCAGTGATTCATACGATGCAAAATAACCGCATGTACGCCCGAATACGTTATTAAAATTTCTGCTTTTGTTCTAGCCGCAGGGTCGCGGTCAAATACAATATTTATATCTTCCCTAAGGTGATTAAACATATCTATTATTTTCCTAACCTGAGGCGTTTATTTTTTGACATATATTACCTCTTTTTAATTCCGTCCAGCTTATTACTTATGGCCGTTAAAATACCTCGCAAAATATTCACCTCTGTTCGGTTCAGCTCAGAGCGATAAAAGATACGCCTAATACGTTGTTGTAAACGCTTTGTTTTATATAGTTGTAAAAACTCTGTTTTTTCAAGGGTGCTTAATAAGTGGTCAAAAAAACCTTCGAATTCTTGACTTGTTGCCGGCCTATCTTCAGGTTCGGGCACCTCAATAACCTGTTCCCCTAGGACAGCTGAATATAATTCATAACATAAGACCTGTACGGCTGAAGCAACATTTAAAGAGCTAAAATTTGGGTTGGTAGGAATATGAAGCAAATGGTGACAAAGTTCTAACTCTTCATTTGTTAACCCTGAGTTTTCACGACCAAACACAAGCGCTACCGGCGCATTCTTAGCCGCTGAAACGACCAGTTCCGAGCCTTTTTTGGGGCCAACCTCAGACCAACCTAAATGCCTAATTCTTGCACTAGCCCCTAATACTAGCTCACAGGGGGCCAGCGCCTCCTTTAAGCTACTATGTACTGTCGCGTTACTCAGCACATTATCAGCGCCTGATGCTCTAGAGGTGGCCTCTGCACAGGGGAAATTAAGCGGGTTAACCAGTGCCAGATCAGAAATCCCCATATTTTTCATCGCCCGCGCTGCTGCCCCAATATTCCCAGGGTGGGACGTTTGCACTAGCACTATCTTAATATTTGATAGTATTTTGTTGTTTTCATCGACTTTCAAAAGACATACTCCAATGGTATCTGTTATCCTTGCGCCACTCCACATGTAAGGCAAAACTATGCACCCAATGTTAAACATTGCTGTCAGAGCAGCAAGACAAGCAGGCGATATTATAATACGTTCTGCAGAGTCAATTGACACTCTAAAGATAACAATTAAAAGTCAAAATGACTTTGTAACTGAAATAGATAAGCGCGCAGAGGAAGAGATTATCAATACCTTACTGACCGCTTACCCAGAACACGGTATTTTAGCCGAAGAGTCGGGTTATACAAATAAAGATGCCGAATACCTTTGGATCATTGATCCATTAGATGGCACCACTAATTATATGCATGGCTTTCCACATTACGCTATCTCAATCGCCTTAAAAAAAGGCAACATCATTGAGCAAGCTGTTATTTATGACCCTGTTCGTCAGGATCTTTTTACTGCAACACGCGGTAAAGGTGCCACTTTAAACAACCGTCGCCTTAGGGTTAGTCGCCAGCGTAAACTAGAAGGTGCATTTTTAGGCACTGGCTTCCCATTCAAAAACAACGCTAATATTGAACCCTACCTTGATATTTTCAGAGATATATTTAGCTCCACATCAGGTGTTAGGCGCGCTGGCGCTGCGTCATTAGACCTTGCCTATGCTGCTGCTGGAAAACTAGATGGCTTTTTTGAAATTGGCTTAAAGCCGTGGGACTTGGCTGCCGGCTTGCTCTTAATTCAAGAAGCAGGTGGTGTTGTGACAGATTTCACCAATGACCATGAATACTTTAAAAGTGGAAATGTTGTTTGTGCTAACCCTAATATGCACCGCGTATTATTAGAAAAAATAGCACCCCATGTTACTAAGGTTAATCCTTCATAACGATTTATATCACGCACAAAAAAGGGTGGCTTAGCCACCCTTTTTTGTACTTAAAACAAACCCGTCATTCATTTATGAATCGGTAAGCTTTTTTCAAACTAAGGTATTTTATCCAATTCACTCTGATCCACTTTAACAACCATCAAGTCTGCCTTACTAATACCCAATGCCAACGTGATAGGGCTAGCAATATAAATGGATGAGTAAGTCCCGACTAATACACCGATAATCAGCGCCATTGCGAAGTCGTGAATAATCTCACCGCCTAAAAAGAATAGTGCCAACAAAACCAGCAGAGTCGTCACCGATGTCATAATGGTGCGACTGAGTGTTTGGTTCAATGAGATGTTAACCACCTCAATAGGCGTTCCTTTACGTAGTTTCCTAAAGTTCTCACGAACTCGGTCAAACACCACAATCGTGTCATTTAGTGAGTAGCCAATAACTGCCAAAATAGCGGCTAAAACGGTTAGGTCAAACTCAAACTGAAACACTGAAAAGACACCTAACGTAATAATAACGTCATGCCCCAATGCAGCCACTGAACCAATAGCAAACCGATATTCAAAACGGAAGGTTACATAAATGAGAATACAAATTAGCGCATAGATCAGTGCTAAGCCACCATCTTCTGACAACTCTTCACCCACTTGAGGGCCAACAAACTCAGCGCGGCGTAACTCACCGGTTTGCGAAAAAGATGTATTAACCAGACCTAACACTCTATTACTAAGAGCAGCCGTGTTTAGAGCAGTATCAGGTAATAGTCGAATTAACACCTCTTTAGATGAGCCAAAGTGCTGCACTGTCGCCCCATGAAAGTTTGCCTCCAATAAAAGCCCCCTTAACTCACCCAGGTCAGCAGGCTTGGGAAAGCTCATCTCAACCAGTGTTCCACCGGTAAAATCAATGCCTTTCTTTAGACCCTGCGTAGCCAAAGATGTTATAGAAATTATCAGCAGCAAGCTTGATAACACTAACGCTATATGCCGCTTGCTTAAGAAATCTACTTTTATAGTATATGGATCATTCATAGTCGCTATTATATTTTTAATGTATTAATTTGACGGTTACCGTATGTAAGGTTAACCAATGCTCTAGTCCCTATAATTGCAGTAAACATAGACGTTAAAATACCAATGCTTAAGGTAATAGCAAAGCCTTTAATGGGCCCTGTACCAAAGCCAAAAAGAATAATTGCAGCAATCAGTGTCGTTATATTTGCATCAGCAATGGTTGAAAATGCTTTTTCATACCCTGCCTGTATACTGGCTTGAGCTGAGTTACCATTTTTCAACTCTTCTTTAATTCGCTCAAAAATCAACACATTCGCATCCACTGCCATACCAACGGTTAAAACAATACCGGCTATACCGGGCAATGTTAACGTAGCTTGAAGCAACGACAAGATGGCAATGATTAAAATTAAATTTGTTGCGAGTGCTATATCTGCAAATAAACCAAATGTTTTATAGTAAATCGCCATAAATATAAGCACTAGCACAAAACCAATAAGAACTGATTGGAAACCTTTAGTAATATTATCTTGCCCTAGACTAGGGCCTACTGTGCGTTCCTCAACAATATCTATTGGGGCTGCTAAAGCGCCCGCGCGTAATAAGAGTGCTAAGTCACGTGCCTCTGCAGAGTTATCTAAGCCCGTTGTTTGAAAACGGTTACTAAAGTGCCCTCGTATGGTTGCAACATTAATCACTTCTTCCACAATGGTTTTATGACGAACAAGCTCTCCATTAACACGCTTAATGTCACTCCGGTTTTCAATAAACACAACGGCCATTGGTTTGCCGGTATTATTGCGCGTGGTCTTACTCATTTTCTTTCCACCCGGACCATCTAATGACACAGACACCATTGCTGATCCCGTGTCATTTTCAATACCCGATGACGCGTCGATTATTTCATTCCCCGTAACAATGACTTGTTTTTTAAGTAACACTTGGCCGCCATCACGCTTATTGTACAATTTAGACCCTAATGGTACTCGACCGCTGATTGCTGCTGACAAGCTATGTTCCACATCAACTAAGTGATACTCAAGCGTAGCTGTAGCCCCTAAAATTTCCTTAGCTCTTGCAGTATCTTGAACACCTGGTAATTCGACCACTATTCGACGGTCGCCCTGCTGTTGAATAACTGGCTCTGCTACACCTAACTCATTAACACGATTTTTAAGTGTAATAATATTTTGTTGTAGCGCATACTTTTTGACGGCTGCCAGCTCTTTTGCTGACATGTTAGCTATTAGAGTTGGTGTTATGGTGTTTTCAAGCTCAGTGCTAAACTCCCACGTACGGAATTGACGGCTTAACTTTTCGAGCGCTTGAGACTGCACGTCTAAATTTCTAAACTTAATCCGTATCGTCTCGTCACTCACCAATACACTTAAATAGCGCAACTTATTTTCCCGTAGATATTGGCGAATATCTAATGCTTGGCGACTGATGGATTGCTTCTCAGCGGCGGCCATATCCACGTCTAACAGAAAATGTACCCCACCACGCAAATCAAGACCTAAATACATAGGGAATGCATTTAAGGCCCTTAACCATTCTGGTGTTGCTGGTGCTAAATTCAAAGCAACGACATAATTTTTAGCTAAAGCATCCCTTATTATGTCAGCGGCTTTGAGTTGGTTACCTGTATCACTAAACCGTAGTAACAACTGTTTTTCTGACAGCTCACTACTGGCTAACTCAACATTTCCACCATTCAGTTTTTCTTTTATATCCGCCAATAAAATATCATTAATAACAGCATTTCTTAATGGTGAAACTTGAACTGCTGGGTCTTCTCCATATAGGTTAGGCAGTGCGTAAACGCTACCAAGCAGAAACACAACAATTAATAGTATATTTTTCCATGCGGGAAAGTGATTCATAGCAACAACTCGTTTAACTGATTATTTTTTTAATTTAGCGTCAGGCTTAATGGCTGCTTTATAAGTGCCCTTTGGCATAATAGACGTAATCGATGTTTTCATCACTTGAACTGAAATATTATTACCCACCTCAAGCGTTACAAAACTCTCGCCAACCTCGGTAATTTTTCCAAGTACACCACCACCAGTGACGACTTCATCACCTTTTGCTGCGTTATCGATAAGTTTTTTATGTTCTTTTGCTCGTTTTTGTTGAGGGCGAATCAATAAAAAGTAGAAAATAGCAATTAAGGCAACGGGAAATATTAAGCCTTCAAAACCTGCGGCAGAGCTAGCTCCTGCTTCACCTGCTGCAAGGGCACTGGGTATAAAAAAATCTAACATGTCTTCTCCTACTATTTTAAAATTAATTTCAACGAGCCATTATGCCACAGGGTTTGGCTTTTTACCCTGACGATCATAAAATTCAGCAACAAATTCAGCCAAATTATTCATTGCGATAGCCTCACGTAGACCCTTCATCAAATCCTGGTAATAATGTAGGTTATGAATCGTGTTCAGTTGCGACCCTAAGATTTCTTTGCACTTATCTAGATGTCTTAAATACGAACGCGTAAAGTTTTTACACGTGTAGCAATCACATTCACTATCAACAGGGTTCATATCAAACTGGTATTTTTCATTTCTAATTTTCACTAAACCATCTCGCGTAAACAAATACCCGTTTCGAGCATTGCGTGTTGGCATCACACAATCAAACATATCAATACCTTTCAACACAGCATCAACGATGTCCTCTGGTTTACCAACCCCCATTAAATACCTGGGTTTATTGGCAGGCATCAACGGTACTATGTGTTTTAAGACCCTCTCTCTATCGGGTTTCGGCTCCCCTACTGACAAGCCTCCTACTGCAAAACCATCAAAACCAATGTTTTTCAAGCCCGTCAAGGACTTATCGCGAAGGCTTTCGTACATACCACCCTGAATAATGCCAAATAAAGCAGATGCATTATCTCCATGAGCTTTCTTGCTTCGTTCAGCCCAGCGTAGCGAAAGCTCCATCGATATGGAGGCCTCCTTCTCAGTGGCAGGGTAAGGTGTGCACTCGTCAAATATCATCACAATATCAGACCCTAATTGACGCTGCACTTGCATGGATTCTTCTGGCCCCATAAAAACTTTGCGGCCATCTACCGGTGAACGGAAATGCACCCCAGCCTCCGTGATCTTACGCATTTCATCTAAACTGAAAACTTGGAAACCACCTGAGTCCGTTAAAATTGGTTTATGCCAATGCATAAAGTCATGCAAATCACCATGTGCTTCTATAACCTCTACACCAGGGCGCAACATTAAGTGAAACGTATTACCTAAAATAATTTCCGCCCCTGTTCCAGCAATCATTTCAGGGGTCATTGCCTTAACGGTACCGTATGTTCCTACTGGCATAAAGGCGGGTGTTTCAATCGTTCCTCGATCAAACGTTAAGCGCCCTCTTCGCGCCATTGAGTCTGTCTTTAATACATCAAATTTCATAACTGCTCACTTCATCGGGCATATACGTTAAAAACATGGCATCGCCATAACTAAAAAATCTATATTCTTGTTCGATTGCATGCTGATATGCGGCCTTCATTCGCTTATAACCAGAAAATGCACTCACCAGCATTAATAAGGTTGATTCCGGCAAGTGAAAGTTTGTCACCATCGCATCTACAACATTAAATGAATAACCTGGCGTAATAAATAAGTCAGTCTCGCCGATATATGGTTTTAACTCACCCGACTTTGCAGCCGATTCCAATGAACGCATGGCTGTTGTACCAACAGCAATGACACGCCCACCGGCTAATTTTGTTTGTTTTATTTTCTGAACAACCTCGTCGCTAACCGCCAACCACTCCTTGTGCATAATATGGTCTACTAAGTTCTCTTCCCTGACAGGCTGAAACGTTCCACTGCCCACATGCAAAGTAACATAGGCAGTATCCACACCTAAGCTGTTAATTGTTTCCAGCATCGTTTCATCAAAGTGCAAGCCAGCTGTTGGTGCAGCAACCGCACCGGGCGTTTTGCTAAAAACTGTTTGGTAGCGTTCAAAATCCAGTGATTCATCCTCCCTATCTATATAAGGTGGTAATGGAATGTGGCCTATTGCATCAAGCACTGTTTCAATCGGCTTAAGAAAAGTCAATTTAAACAAATCACCTTCCCTCTCTTGAACCTGGCATTCATACCCTTTATCTAACAAAATTCTAGCACCCGCCTTAGGTGACTTACTGCTACGAATATGAGCTAAAGCAGTTACACTATCCAACACTCGCTCAATTAGAATTTCAAGCTTGCCCCCTGTTACTTTACGAC
>JAHRWG010000158.1 GCA_019090295.1 Cycloclasticus sp.
GCATTTAGTACCAGTAAAATATAATGATACCTCTATCAAATAAAACACATTGATTATGAAAAAAAAATCTATAGATAAAAATGACCTTGTAACAGCCCCAAAATCAAAAAGTAAAGGGCCTGAGCGCATTCAAAAACTACTGGCTCAAGCAGGGGTTGGCTCAAGACGTCAAGTAGAGAAATGGATTGAAGAAGGGGCTATTCATGTTAATGGAGGTGTTGCCAAGCTGGGTGATAAAATTACCGCTAGAGATGAGGTAAGGCTCAAAGGTCGACCGGTGAAATTAGAAGGTAAAATTCAAGTTGAAACCGAGGTGCTTATTTATCACAAACCAGCAGGTGAAATTGTTAGTAAACGTGACCCTGAAGGACGACCTAATGTGTTCAAGCGTTTGCCACGACTAAAGACGGGTCGATGGATTTCGGTTGGCCGTTTGGATTTAAATACGCAAGGCTTATTGGTCTTCACTAATGATGGAGAGCTTGCTAATCAACTGATGCACCCCTCTCATCAAGTAGAACGTGAATATGCAGTACGAGTAATGGGCGTGGTTACTAAAGAGATGGTCGAGAAATTAGTCAATGGTATTGAGTTAGAAGATGGTAAGGCAAGGTTTGAAGATATCCATGAATCCGGTGGAGAAGGTATTAACCGCTGGTTTCATGTTGTGGTAGCAGAAGGGCGAAACCGAGTTGTTCGCCGCCTGTGGGAGTCGTTAGGCTGTAAAGTAAGCCGTTTGATACGTGTCCGCTATGGCTCAGTTTTCTTGCCGCCTGGCTTGCCAACAGGGCAGCACCAGTTTTTGGACAAAAAAGAGGTTAAAGAGCTTAAGCGAGTCGCTAGCCTTTAGTTTGAACGACCCTGTTTCTGCCAGTATTTTTTGCTTCATAGAGTGCTGAGTCAGCACGGTGCATTAATGCGTCTATTTTTTCACCGTCACAGTAAGTTGCTAAACCTAGGCTGGCCGTAAAACTGATGCTACTGTCTTCATATTTAATACGAAGTTTCTCAGTCGCTAAGCGTAACCTTTCGGCTAATAAATAAGCACTATCTGAGGTCGTGTTGTTGAGCAGTATTGCAAACTCCTCACCACCTAATCGAAAAATATGGTCACTTTCACGAACGGTGTCTTGAATGCATTTGCTTATGGCTTGCAAGACGATGTCACCTGCTACGTGACCATGAGTGTCATTAATCACTTTAAAAAAGTCAATATCCAGCATCACTAAGCTTAATTCTGAGTGATTTCTTTTGGTAAGAGCCGCTTCTTTTTGAAAAACAGACTGTAGCGTTGAGCGATTTAGGACGCCTGTTAATGGGTCAGTATGGGCTGAGCGAAGTGCTTGAAGGTATTGAAGCGAGTTCCTTAAAGGGTAAAGTAAGCACGCAATAGATCGTTCTATTAACAAAAGCTCTGATTCGCTAAAACGTTGACGGCTCATAAACTTAATGGAGCCCAGCAAAGCGCCTTCTATGGTTAGAGAATATTCGCATGAATGATTAGCACGTAGCCCTGTTGCTATTTGGATGCTCTGCTCATCATGGGTGTAGAGCATCCCTTTGTGAGGAATAAGCTTAGTCAGCTCTTTGCTAAAGATCGAAATTAATTGTTCTAAATCTATCGTTGTTTGTAATTGACTAACGAGTTGGGAAAGAGCATTTGCACTTTTAGTTTGCTCTGTGGCAGCCTGGTGCATTTGTGTAGATTTTATTGCTTTTAATTCCATCACGATTTGATCCCTTGATATGGCCATATTTAACTCTTTGTAGAGGTTTTTAAATATGAAGCCAAAACCGTGCCAGTTTAATTATATGCTTTTAAAACAATAGCTTAAGTCATTGTTTTGTTGGAACTGGATTTTTACACCTTGCTTAGTCAAATATTTGACGAATGGGTTTGGTAATAGTGATGGCTGTGGCCTACCTTAATTTAAGGTTGGGTAAAGTGAGAGACTAGGTCAATAGACCAAGTAGCAGAAGGGTTTTTAATGTTTAGGTACCATTTACCAGGTTTTGGTAAAACGAAAGGAGCTTGGTATGTGGAATCGGATATTTCAACCAGTGTTAAAACCTTATCGTGCTGACTGATGGTTGAGTGGCGTAGAGAGACCCTAATGAGAGGAGGGTGTCCATGCTGACCTTTTAAGTGAATGGTTAGCATTCTTTTATCAAGGCTGAGTGTTGATGAGATACCTAACTCTTTAGCATTAGTTAGTAGCTTCTCTTTACTGTTAAAAGCTAAACCTTCTTTGTAATAGTTCTTTATAACAAGTGACGGGCTATTTTTTTGAGCAATTATAAATGTTGATATGCTTGCGACCACAGCACAAGCTGGTAAAAAAAGTAAAAACCAAGGCCAAAATTGTTTATACCACGGTGTGGTTTGTGTTGTGTTGAGCATAGTAAAGTAGGTTCTTAATGAGGTATGTTGGGCTTAATATTAAGCAATTAAGGGTATCGTGCAACGTTCAAATATTAAGATAATCGGACCAGCAGTAATAGGGTAACAGGTAAACGTATATTAAGGGTCCAATGGACCAATAAAGCGGCCGTCAGTTTGAGTATCCCCTTTAATCCCTTCGAGTGCATGCAAAGAGAAGATAATGTTGCTTGAGGGGGTTTTAAGGGATTCAGGCTGAACAAAGACGGATACTGGGGCCTCAAGAACTTGCCCAGCTCTAACAAGGATAGGTTCATTGATAGAGGAGTCAATGCCATCGATACCACTGACGTTAAAGGCATAATGGTGGTCGACTTTGTCCATATTAAGGACTTTGATAGTGTAGCTATTAGTAATGCTGCCATCGGGGTTTTCCCGGTACAAAGAGTTCCTATCTCGTAGTACATTAAGGGCCACTGAATCACGGGTTTCAATTGAATAAATGACCCCTGACAATATGGCAACTAAGAGTGTGATGTAAACAATAATCCGTGGCCGTAAAATTCTTGAAGGCTGGCCTTCTAGTTTATTTTCGGTTGTATAGGTAATAAGTCCCTTGGGGTAACTCATTTTTTCCATGACATCATCGCACACATCGATACATGCCGCGCAACCAATGCACTCATACTGTAAGCCGTTACGGATATCGATACCGGTGGGGCAGACCTGAACACATAGGTTGCAATCTATACAGCTCCCTAAACCTTTTTCAGCAAAGTCAATTCCCTTTTTACGACCACCGCGAGGTTCGCCTCTTAACGCGTCATAAGAGATAACGAGGGTGTCTTTATCAAGCATGACACTTTGAAAACGAGCATACGGACACATGTAAAGACAGACTTGCTCACGCAACCATCCAGCGTTAGCGTAAGTGGCCAAACTATAAAAAAACAGCCAAAAGGTTTCCCAGGGACCTAATTGTAGCCCTAGAATGGCGGTAGTTAGTTCCTTTATTGGGGTAAAGAAGCCAACAAAAGTGAACCCTGTAAATAAGGCAAATAGCACCCATATTATGTGTTTTGTGGCTTTAAGTTGAATTTTTTTAAAGCTATTTTTTGCTTTATCAAGTTTGATTTGTTGTGACCGTGTACCTTCAATCTTACGTTCAATCCATAAGAAAACTTCGGTCCAAACTGTTTGAGGGCATGCATAGCCACACCAAAGTCGTCCAGCAAGAGCGGTAAAGAGAAAAAGAGAAAAGGCGGCACAAATAAGTAGCAGCGAAAGGTAGATGAAGTCTTGAGGCCAAAAAACCCAGCCAAAGATATAAAATTTTCTGGCGGGCAAATCAAATAAAACGATTTGTTGCTCATTAATACTGATCCAAGGTAAAAGGTAGTACATACCTAATAGAACAAAAAGGCTCAAATAGCGAAGTTTGACAAATAAGCCTTCAACTTCCCTAGGGTGGATTTTACTGCGTTCCTTGAAAAGAGAGGAGTTAGATGAGTCTTTGTTTTTGTTAGTCATTAATTATTTGGGTTTAGAGCGAGAAAAAATAATAGAGAAAAAGCTATTCCAAGCGCTAACGCCCCAGAAAAAGAAAAAACCTAGACTATAAGCAGCAAGCGGTGAGGCGTTGTCAAGGCCAAAGAGATGTGTAAAATCGAGTGGGTCTATGATACTAAAAATAATACCTGAGAGGAGGATGGCCACCCAAAAGGATGGCCATAAAACTCCAATTAATAAGCGCTTTCTAGAGAGTTCCACTGTTAGATTTACTTATTGGATAAGCTGTACACATAGGCAGCAAGAACATGTACTTTGTCTTCACCTAAAAAGTTTTTATGTGGAGGCATTTTTCCTAAGCGGCCCTTACTAATAGACTCCGTAATTTTATTGCGTGAGGCACCATATAGCCAGACATCATCAACAAGGTTAGGAGCACCTAAAGCTTTATTACCGGTAGCATCACTCATGTGACAGGTCACACAATAACTATCATATAATTTTTTGCCACGGTTAGCATCTGTTGCTTTATGTGGTCGGCCACTTAAACTGAATAAATAATCAGCAACATATTCGACCTGATTGGGTTTTAATACGCTTCCCCATGCTGGCATCGCTGCATCTCGGCCATTAAGGATAGTATGCTCAATGTCACTTGCCTCACCACCCCAAATCCATTCGTTATCCGTTAGGTTAGGGTAGCCTCGTGTACCGCCAGCATCAGAACCATGACACTGTGCGCAATAGGTGACGAATAAACGTTGGCCAACCTTATTGGCGTCTTCATTCTTACTTAGCTCTTCGATGGGCGTGTCAGAAAACTGGCTAAATAGTGGGCCATACTTTTCCTCGGATTTTGCCACTTCTTCTTCATACTGACCGACTGATGTCCATTTCAGTAGACCCTCATACTGGCTAAACCCAGGGTAAAGAACAACATACACTAAAGCAAAAATAATACTGATATAGAATAAGTAGAGCCACCACATTGGCATGGGGTTGTTTAGCTCTGCAAGATTGTCATCCCAAATATGTCCGGTGGTTTCGCCTGCTTTAGATTCACCTTTATTTGGTTTGGCCACCCAACGAATAAGGAGGTAGCCCCCGATAATGTTAAGGAATATGACTATATTGACAACGGTTGACCAAAAAGAACTCATTTGTTACTCCCTTTTAAATCTGAACTAATATCGTCTCCCTCAAATGGAAGATTTGCAGCTTCATCAAACTCTTTTTTACGGCCCTTTCCCCAAGCCCAAACTGCAATGCCGATAAATAATATAAATAACGCTACTGTGACAATAGAGCGCAATATGTTGATATCAAACATATCGTTATCTCCTTGTGCTTACGTGAGTTCCAAGCACTTGAAGGTAAGCAATCAATGCATCCATTTCGGTGACGCCTTCAAGAGATGAAGGTGCATTTTTAATGTCATCATCTGTGTAAGGTGTATTCAGTAGGCGTAAGGCACGCATTTTATTAGCGACCAACTCTCCATCAACTGGCGTATCGTTAAACCATGGGTAGCCAGGCATGTTCGACTCTGGTACTACCAAACGAGGGTTTGTAAGGTGTAGTCGATGCCAGTCATCACTATAGCGCCCACCAACACGATGCAAGTCAGGACCAGTTCGTTTTGAACCCCACTGGAAAGGTCTATCGTAGATAAACTCACCAGCAAGGGAATAGTGACCATAACGCTCAGTTTCTGCGCGAAATGGGCGAATCATCTGAGAGTGGCAACCGTAACAGCCATTGCTAACATACACGTCGCGTCCTGCTAATTGAATGGATGTATAAGGTTCAAGCCCTGATACAGGCTCATTGGTTTGTTTCATAAAAAACAAAGGAACAATTTCAATCAAGCCACCCACCAAGATGACAAGTGTGATTAACACAATCATTAGCCCTATGTTAGTTTCTACTTTTTCATGACTCATAATATAAGGCTCCTGCTATACAGATTGTGGTACAAGGATGCCTTCTGGTGTGGCATTTCTTGTCGTTTTGAAAAGGTTATAAGCCATGATGCACATGCCTGATAAGAATAATAGCCCACCAAGGAAGCGAATAAAGTAATAAGGGCGTGTGCGAAGTAACGTCTCGACAAAACTATAGGTTAAAGTTCCGTCAGTGTTGATAGCTCCCCACATAAGACCTTGCATAACGCCTGCAATCCACATAGATGTAACATATAGAACGATTCCAATAGTGGCTACCCAAAAATGCGTTTCGACAAGTTTAGTGCTATACATTCCTTTTTTACCAAATAACTTAGGTATTAAGAAATATAGTGAGCCTATTGTAATCATGGCAACCCAGCCTAATGCACCTGAGTGAACATGCCCAACAGTCCATTCTGTGTAGTGAGACAAGGCGTTCACAGATTTAATGGCCATCATTGGCCCTTCAAATGTGGACATGCCGTAAAAGGATAAGGAGACAATTAAGAACTTAAGGATAGGGTCGTGGCGTAACTTCTGCCAAGCACCTGACAATGTCATAATACCATTGATCATTCCGCCCCAAGATGGAGCGAGTAAGACGATGGAAAAGGCTACTCCAACCGTTTGAACCCAGTCAGGTAGCGCCGTGTAATGCAAGTGATGTGAGCCGGCCCACATATAAATAGAGATTAACGCCCAAAAGTGAACGATAGATAGACGGTAAGAATAAATTGGCCGCTCTGCTTGTTTAGGGACAAAGTAGTACATCATGCCAAGAAAGCCTGCAGTTAGGAAAAAGCCAACTGCATTATGTCCGTACCACCATTGCACCATGGCATCAGTCGCGCCAGAGTAAATAGGGTAGGACTCTGTCCAGCTAACTGGGATAGCAAGCGAGCGGACAATGTGTAAAACAGCAACAGTTATAATAAATGCGCCAAAAAACCAGTTGGCAACATAAATATGTTTTGTCTTACGTCCAACAATGGTGCCAAAAAATACGATGGCGTAACAGACCCAAACAATTGCTAAGAGAATATCAATTGGCCAGATAAGTTCTGCGTATTCGCTGCTTTGAGTAAATCCAAGAGGTAATGTAATAGCAGCAAGAACGA
>JAHRWG010000159.1 GCA_019090295.1 Cycloclasticus sp.
ACGTCTAATAATAAGCCGATTTTTAACGCTTCTTCTGCATAAACCGTTCGACCCGTTAAAACTAACTCTGCAGCCCGTTGCGCCCCTATTGTCTTGCGCAATAACCATGCTGCCCCGTCACCCGGGATAACTGCCAAATTTAGAAATGATGAGCAAAAGCTCGATTTTTCAGAGCCTATACGTAAGTCACACAGTAAAGCCAAATCAAACCCAGCCCCAGCTGCTGCTCCATTGACTGCGGCAATAGTAGGTATATCCATTGAATAAAGGAGCTTTGATAAGCTGTGAATCCCTTGTCGGTAGTTATTTTGTACGTCTAAAGGAGTACCCGAAAACATTTTTTCCTTGTGCAGCATATCTTTAACATTGCCCCCCGAAGAAAACCCCTTACCTTCCCCTGTAATAACACAAACTGAAATACTTTTATTGGCTTGAACGTCACTTAAAACACTTTTAAGCTCGCCAAGGATAATAGGGTCAGTAATGGCATTGCGAGTCTTTGGGTCATTTAATGTGATGGTGGCAACTTTATTGTCCACCTTTAAATTAACGGTTTGATAAGGCATATTCTACTAGAGGTTACTGGGTTAATTAATGACAGTGGCGACGAGACAATAAACCACTGCCCTGTGCTTGCTGAGTTAGCTGGTCACGGTCATCGGGGTGAGCTATGTTAATAAGGCCTAACACCCTATCATTCATACTTTTCCCTTTAAGGTTTACTGCTCCATATTCAGTGACGATATACATGACATCTGTTCGTGGTGTTGTGACGACGGTGCCGGGATCTAAGCCCAATACAATTCTTGAAACGCTATCACCTGCTTTATTTTTAAATCGAGATGATAAGCACATAAAAGACTGGCCACCTTCCGACGCAACAGCGCCTCGGACAAACTGTAATTGCCCACCTGTTCCAGAAATATGCCGATAAGCACTGCTCTCCGAAGCAACTTGTCCGGTCAGATCAACCTGTAAACAATTATTAATGGAGACAACTTGTTTATTGTCGGCAATTCTTTCAGGTAAGTTTGTTTCATCAACTGGAAGGCTGAGGCACAATGGATTTTCATTTAAAAAGTTGTAGGTTTTTTTAGTGCCTAAGGCAAAGGCATAAATAATTTGCCCTCGGTACCGTTGTTTATGTTGCCCTGATACTTTTCCAGCTTCTATTAGGTCCACCATACCATCGACAAACATCTCTGTATGAATGCCTAATTCTTTAACATTTGATGTTGCCAAAGCTGAGCAGACAGCATTAGGCATGCCACCAATACCAATTTGTAGGCAACTTCTATCTTTAATTAACGGCACAATATGGCTGGCTACTTGTTTATCAATGTCAGTTGTAACGGCATTAGGAAGCTCAGTTAAGGCTTCGTTATTACCTTCGATAATGGCGTTTATCTCACTGACATGAACACTATTCTGGCTGCCGAAGCACAACGGTATTTGAGTGGATGTTTCTATCACTATTTTCTTTGCAATATCACAGCACGCTTTTAAATATGTATTAGAAACTCCAAAATTAAAGTATCCATGTTGATCCATTGGGGTTGTTTTTATAACCAATAAATCAATCTTAAGAGAGCTCCTATAAATATGCGGCCCTTCACCAAAATTAAAGGGAATGTAACTGATTAAGCCTTCTGCAGCTTTTTTACGTTCATACCCAGAGAAATGCCAACTTTGAAAATCGAAGTGTTTTTGCTCTGGATCTTGTTCCAAAACCTGACGAGGTTTAACGGTTAAAGCAGCGCGGATAGTAACGTCACTTAGGCGGTCCTTTTGTGCAGCCAATGCTAGATCAAAAAGGTCCGGCTGCGACAAGCCAAAACCGTAATCAATAACATCTCCACTGCTCACCCAAGCGGCAACATCGCTTGCTGTTTTAATCAGTTGTTGCTGTTTTTCTTGTAGCGACATAATCTTTTCCATCAATAGTGATCGATAGCTTACTAGGGTTTCATCATGGTGCAGTCACCCGTAACAACCGGCTTTCCAGCTACACTGCAAACGGTATCAAGTTTTACAATTTTTTTATCTATATTAATATCAGTCACTGTCACTGTTGTTTTTACCGTGTCACCTATCCTAACGGGTGCTTTGAACTTCATATTTTGGCTTAAATAAATAGTTCCAGGCCCAGGCAGCTTCATCGCTAATGTTGCGCTAATAAAGCCTGCTGATAGCATGCCGTGTGCAATACGACCTTTAAACATACTGTTTTGAGCATATTCTTCATCAATATGCGCTGGGTTAAAATCACCGGTGATACCCGCAAATAAAACAATGTCTGCTTCTGTGACCGTTTTACTCATTGAGGCTGTTTGCCCAAGACTCATTTCTTCAATACTAAACCCTTCTGACATATTAATTCCTTATTATTTAATCAATGTTAATACTGGTAATTTTACGCTATAGCGCACATATTTATAGTACGAGATCGCTAATCGCTTACGTTATACCCACGGTGCTTTTCGCTTATTTAAAAAAGCATCTATCCCTAGCTTCCCCTCTTCTGTTTCCCAAGCATCTGCTAAATTTTCTGCTGTATAAGTGTGGTTATCGACACCATCATGGCTGTCCACATACGCAATTAGTTTTTTCGTTGATGCAATGGCACCAGGGGCACATTTAAGAATAAGCTTAACTTCTCGCTCGACCATTTCATCTAAATCATTGCCGTCTGTTACCTCATGCAACAAACCCATTTTTTGGGCTTCATCGGCATTGAAAATCCGGGCATTAAAGAAATTACGTCGTGCATTTGCCTCGCCAATACGTTTAACAACATAGGGCGAAATGGTCGCGGGCGTTAAGCCGAGTTTGACCTCTGTTAAACCAAAACGCGCACTGCTTGTACCAATACAAATGTCACAAACGGACACTAGACCGACTCCCCCTCCATAAGCAGGCCCTTGTACACGGCCAATAAGTGGCTTAGTTAAGGTATTAAGTGACGCCAACATGTTTGCTAGCTCTGCTGTCTCTTCAATGCGTTGTTGTCGAGGCTTATCAATGTTACTTTGCATCCAGCGTAAATCACCACCCGAACAAAAAGTGCCGCCCATGCCTGTTAATACAGCGACTCTAATCTCTTCGCTGTTATTAATGAGTTGGCAAGCTTGTTGTAGCTCATCAATAAGTTGGGCGCTTAATGCATTATGAACATCAGGCCGATTAAGTGTGAGGCTTGCAACACCTCGGGCATCGACTGTCATTAATAATGTTTTAAAGGTCATCTGTTTTGTCCTTGTTTTAAGCAACCATGTAAAAAAATATCTGCTTGAGCAGCGGCTAACGCCTCTACCGATGTATTTTGCTGGGCATTAAACCAAACTGACGACCAGTTCATGCTTCCAAAAATGCTCAGTCGCAATAAGTGTTTGTCTACGTCTGCTCGTATAGCACCAGCAATCTCAGCTTGTTCGAAAAGTGCACGCCAAAACTGTTCATATTCATCACGTGCTGGCTGCGAAGCATAATGTACGGCATCAGGCAGCTGACCATAATTTCTAATGCTGGCCGAGGTGTAGTCGGCATACGTTAAAATAGCGATCATATGGCCTCGAATAGCAGCCTTTAATTTATCACTGAAGCTGGCTGCCTCATCCAGTTTATTCATCTCTGTTTTCACGGTCGAGTAAATAATATAAATGCTTTTATTTAACACATCTTGCATCAGCTGATCTTTTGAAGAAAAGTGGTAATACAAACTACCCGCTTGCATATTAACGGCCTCTGCAATACTTTTTAAAGAGGTGCCATGATAGCCCTGCTCACTAAATAGTTTAGCGGCAGCATCCAGTACCATACGGTGAGTTTTTTCACGTTTAGTTTGCATCAATTGCATATTCGCCGACATAGTTTATTTTCTAAACAAGGTTAGAATCTAATTAGTATTAGAAATACTATAGTGGTAAGATTTATAGATAGCAAATTAATAAATCACTTGGGAGAAAGTTCATGCCTTTTAATATTAGCATTAATGAAGACGTTGACTCATTACGCGATGCCGTTCGTAAATTTGCAGATGGTGTCATCGCACCATTAGCTGAATCTGTGGACGAGTCAAATGAGTTTCCAAACCAATTATGGCGCCAGTTTGGTGATATGGGGTTATTAGGCATTACCGTTCCCGAGCAATATGGTGGTACAGGCTTAAGCTACCTCTCTCACCTAGTGGTTATGGAAGAAATATCTCGCGCCTCGGCCTCTATTGGTTTGTCGTATGGCGCTTGTTCTAATCTCTGCCTCAACAATATTTACCTTAATGGCACCGAGGCACAACGCCAACAATATTTACCCAAATTATGCAGCGGTGAACATATTGGGGCCTTAGCGATGTCTGAACCCGGCGCTGGTTCAGACGTTGTTGGGTCGATGAGCTGTCGTGCGGAAAAAAAAGGTGATAAGTGGATCGCCAACGGTAACAAGATGTGGATTACTAATGGTCCAGATGCTCATGTACTCATTGTTTACATGCGTACCGCTGGCCCTGAAGCCGGTTCAAAATGTATGACGGCATTTATTATAGAAAAGGATTTTAAAGGGTTTAGTACCGCACAAAAACTAGATAAATTAGGGATGCGTGGTTCAAACACCTGTGAACTTGTTTTTGAAGACTGTGAAATTCCAGCTGAAAATGTACTCGGAGAGGTTAACGAAGGAGTTAAGGTGCTAATGAGCGGCCTTAATACTGAGCGAACCGTTTTATCCGGCGGCCCCATTGGCATTATGCAAGCAGCCATGGATATTTGTTTGCCCTACCTTCATGAGCGCAAACAGTTTGGCAAGCCAATTGGTACGTTTGAACTGATGCAAGGTAAGATTGCCGATATGTACACCGCACTACAAAGTACACGTGCATTTGCCTACCGCGTGGCGGAGCAATATGACAAAGGGGTTGATTCACGCAAAGATGCAGCGGCACTTCTACTCTTCGCGTCCGAAAATGCGGTTAAAGTCAGCTTAGAGTCGATTCAAACCTTAGGTGGCAATGGTTACATTAATGAATTCCCAACAGGTCGTTTATTAAGGGATGCAAAATTGTATGATATTGGTGCGGGTACAAATGAAATTCGCCGCATGCTGATTGGCCGTGAACTATTTGAAGATACAAAATGAGGTCAGTTTTGCCTGAAAAATCAGTGGTTATTGTCGCGGCTAAAAGAACCCCTCAAGGGAGCTTTCAAGGCCAGTTTTCAAGTCTATCTGCCTCTGACTTAGGAGCGCATGCTATTCAATCAGCCATAGCATCCGTTTCGTTAGACGTTGAACAGGTTGATGCGCTTCATTTTGGCTGTGTATTACCTGCTGGGCAAGGTCAGGCGCCTGCTCGACAAGCTGGGTTAAAAGCTGGTCTAACACTGTCAACCCCCTGTACAACAGTCAATAAAATGTGTGGTTCAGGCATGCAAGCGGCTATTTATGCATACAACCAGATTTTAGCGAATGATGCTAATTGTATAGTGGCTGGAGGCATGGAGTCGATGACCAATGCCCCTCACCTATTACCAAAAGCTAGACAGGGGTATCGTTTAGGAGACAGCGCAGCCATTGACCATATGTTTTATGATGGTTTGCGTGATGTAAAACATGGCGAATTAATGGGAATGTTTGCCGAGTTATGTGCTGACACCTATCACTTCTCACGGCAGCAACAGGATGCTTTTGCAATACGCTCAGTCACTTTGGCTAAAGCAGCCATTCAATCTAATGCCTTTAGTGCAGAAATAACGCCTATTTCAGTAAAAACACGTAAAGGTGAAACGAACTACACAGAGGACGAGCAACCGTTTAAGTCAGACATCGACAAAATACCTAGCCTACGCCCCGCCTTTAAAAAAACTGGCACGGTAACAGCGGCTAACTCGTCATCCATTTCCGATGGTGCTGCTGCGTTAATATTAATGGACAGTGAAGAGGCAAAAAAACAAGACATGACACCACTGGCCAAAATGGTTGCACATGCAAGTCATGCACAAGATGCTGATTGGTTTAGCACCGCCCCCATATTTGCTGTTAAGAAACTATTAAAAAAGTGCGACTGGGCAATTGATGATGTGGACTTATTCGAAATAAATGAAGCGTTTGCTGTTGTCACCATGGTGGCCATTAAAGAGCTTGCACTTAACCCAGATAAGGTCAACGTCAACGGGGGTGCCTGCGCGTTAGGGCATCCTATTGGTTCATCTGGTGCACGTATTATTGTCTCATTAATTCACGCCTTAAAAGCACGTGGCCTAAAAAGAGGTATTGCCAGCCTTTGTATTGGAGGCGGCGAAGCAACAGCCGTTGCCATTGAATGTCCTTAGCCTTATAACTGATTATTAACCAGGTACCTTTATGCCCCTCATTAAATCAACAGTTGAAACGGCCTCGTCCGAATTTAAAGACAACGCCATACATATGACTGGCTTGATAGAGCAAATGAACCAACGTATTTCATCCGCCTCAAAAGGCGGTGGCGAACGCTCTATAAAAAAACATTTAGCTCGACATAAATTACTTCCTCGGGATCGGATAAAAGCACTTCTAGACCCCGGCAGTTCCTTCTTAGAGTTATCACAATTAGCAGCCTATGGGCTTTACAATGATGACGCCCCAGCAGCTGGCATTATTACCGGTATTGGTTCCGTTCATGGGGTTGAAGTAATGGTTATTGCAAATGATGCCACCGTTAAAGGTGGTACCTATTACCCAATGACGGTCAAAAAACACCTTCGGGCTCAGGAAATTGCGGCTGAAAACCGCCTTCCCTGTGTCTATTTGGTTGACTCAGGCGGTGCTTTCTTACCCCTACAACATGATGTATTTCCCGATAAAGAGCACTTTGGCCGTTTTTTTTACAATCAAACCCGTATGTCTGCCGCTGGTATTCCTCAAATTGGAGTGGTGATGGGCTCATGCACCGCGGGCGGTGCCTATATCCCCGCATTATGTGATGAATCTATTATTGTAAGAGAACAAGGGACAATCTTTTTAGGGGGGCCACCCTTAGTTAAGGCTGCTACAGGAGAAGTGGTTTCATCTGAAGAGCTAGGCGGTGCTGAGCTGCACTGTAAGCAGTCAGGTGTTACAGACCATTTAGCTGAAGATGACTCGCATGCTTTAAGCATTGCCCGAGAATTGATCGCCCATTTAAATGACAAAAAAACCGTCCATGTTAGCGTTCAACCCTCACGTGAGCCGGCCTATTCAACAGACGAGATTATTGGTGTCATACCTAAAGACGCACGCCAACCCTTCGAAGTTCGAGACATTATTGCTCGTTTAGTAGATGGGTCTGAGTTTCAAGAATTTAAACCATTGTATGGACCAACGCTGGTTTGTGGCTTTGCACATATTCACGGCTACCCTGTTGGCATTATTGCTAATAACGGTATCTTATTTTCGCCTTCAGCTCTCAAGGGGACACATTTTATAGAGCTTTGTAACCAACGAGGTATTCCTCTTTTATTTTTACAAAATATTACGGGGTTTATGGTTGGCAAAAAGTACGAAGAAGAAGGTATTGCAAAAAATGGTGCCAAAATGGTCACAGCTGTTTCATGCGCGACTGTTCCTAAATTTACCGTTTTAATTGGCGGCTCTTATGGCGCTGGTAATTATGGTATGTGTGGCCGTGCTTTTGGAGCACGCATGCTATGGAGTTGGCCTAATTCAAGAATTTCTACCATGGGTGGTGAGCAAGCAGCTGCCGTGTTAGCGACGGTTAAACGTGATGCCATAGAAGCCCGTGACGAATCTTGGTCAGCCGATGAGGAAGCCAGTTTTAAGCAGCCCATTGTTGATCAATTTGAGGAACAAGGGAATCCCTATTTTGCAACGGCAAGACTTTGGGACGATGGCATCATAGACCCTCGCGACACTCGCCATGTATTAGGGTTAGCGCTGGCCGTCGCCGTTAAAACACCCATTGAAAAAAGCCCATACGGCATTTTCAGAATGTAACCACTTAGGTATTCAAATGTTTAAAAAAGTACTCATTGCAAACCGAGGTGAAATTGCCTGTCGTGTTATCAACACCCTTAAAAAAATGGGCATCACCAGTGTTGCTGTTTACTCAGATAGCGACCGTCAAGCCAGGCATGTAAAACTAGCTGATGAAGCATATTATATCGGTGGATCAAGGCCAGCTGAGTCTTACTTAAAAAGTGAGACTATTTTAGCCTTATCTAAAGACATTGGTGTTGATGCCATTCACCCAGGCTATGGGTTCTTATCTGAGAACAGTGCCTTTGCTCAAGCCTGCGCAGCATCAAATATTTGTTTTATAGGCCCTAGTAGCCTGTCCATTGAGAAAATGGGTGCAAAAGATGCAGCCAAAAAACTCATGGAGTCTGCTGGGGTTCCAGTTGTGCCTGGTTACCATGGCGATAACCAACAACCCGCATACCTGCAGCAACAAGCCATAGCCATTGGTTTTCCATTATTAATTAAAGCAGTCTCTGGTGGTGGTGGCAAAGGCATGCGAGTTGTTCAGGCAGCCGATGACTTTATTAACCTCTTAGAGGCTGTCAAACGGGAAGCCTTAAATGCTTTTGCTGATGACCGCGTTTTACTTGAGCGTTATATTGAACGGCCTAGGCATATTGAATTTCAAATATTTGGGGACTCACATCAGCACTATATCCATTTGCATGAACGTGAGTGCTCCCTACAACGCCGCCATCAAAAAATTATAGAAGAAACACCTTCGCCCTTTCTTGATGATGAAACACGCCAAGCAATGGGCCAAGCAGCTGTTAATGCAGCAGAGGCCATTGATTACCAAGGGGCGGGTACTGTTGAGTTTATTGTTGCCAACGACCGTTCATTTTTCTTCATGGAAATGAATACTCGCCTCCAAGTAGAGCACCCCGTTACTGAAATGGTCACAGGGCAAGACCTTGTAGAATGGCAATTGCGTGTAGCTGCTGGTGAACCTTTGCCACTGACTCAAGAGCAAGTAAAAAGTGTCGGTCATGCTTTTGAAGCACGGCTTTATGCAGAAAACCCTAGTAAGCAATTTTTACCTTCTACCGGTTTATTGCATCGCTTAAGGTTTCCGGTTGAAAGCCGGCATACACGTATAGAGACTGGGGTTGAACAAGGTGACACTATCAGTGTGTTTTATGATCCGATGATCGCCAAACTGATCACCTGGGGAGAGGACCGTGAAGTTGCTCGTTTAGGCCTTATTAATGTTTTATCAGATACGGGCATCATGGGTGTTGATAATAATATTGATTTTTTAGAGACCCTTTGTTCACACGACGATTTCATTAATAATAAAATTGACACACAGTACATTGATGAACAGCTTGAGCAATTATTAAAAACAGACCATACCGACACACCCAATGAAGTGTTGATGGCCGCTTGCATTCAACTATTAATAGATGGAAAGCAAACCGTCGCCATGAAAGCCAGCGCCTCTAGCGCCCAAAACTCACCTTGGTTTGATACCAAAGGCTGGCGCTTAAATGGTCGCAGCGAGCGTCGGTTTTTCTTTTCCGATGCTGAGCAAAAAATATCAGATATGCGTGTAACTGACCATGGCAAGCATTTTGTCTTTCACCTTGAGCAAGACATTGATGTACAAGTTGAAGAGCATGACAAAGGTGTTCTACGTTTACACCTTAATGGTCGTTGGCAGCGTATTATTTGTTTAAAAAACGCCAATAACCTACTGATTTCATACCAGAAAAAGTGGTATTCCATTAGTGAGCACGACCCTTTTGAACCTAACTTATCTGACCTTAAAGGTGAGACAACCATCTATGCACCCATGCCAGGAAAACTGTTGGCCGTGTTGGTTGCAAGTGGTGACCATGTTAAAAAAGGTCAGGCATTAGCCACCCTCGAAGCGATGAAAATGGAACATACTTTACTGGCACCATTTGATACTGTCGTGGATCAAGTATTTTACCAGTGTGATGATTTTGTTGAGGCCGATGCAACACTTATTACCTTTGCGCAGCCAACAGAAATATAATCATATGCTTAATAAAAAATACCCTGCGTTTGTTCGAATTGTTGAGGTATCACCCCGTGATGGCCTACAGAATATAAATCATCATGTCAGTACTGAGGTAAAAGCCGAACTGATCAATCAGCTGTCAATGTCGGGGATTAATCACATAGAAGTGGGCAGTTTTGTTAGTCCAAAATGGGTCCCTCAAATGGCCAATACAGAGGAGCTTATTCACGTTTTAAAACAACCAGATAACAGCCACTATATTGTATTAACACCCAATTCTAAGGGCCTGGACCGGGCAATTGAATGTGGTGTTCGTGATGTTGCCGTATTTGCAGCCGCATCAGAAACATTTAGCCAAAAAAATACCAACTGCAGTATTGAAGAGTCTTTATTGCGATTTAAACCAGTTGTACAACGGGCACTGGACGCAGGAATTCGTGTACGGGGTTATGTCTCCTGTGTATTAGGTTGCCCATACGAAGGAGAGATTGATAATAATAAGGTCGCTGAGGTTAGCCAAGCGTTAATCAATATGGGCTGTTATGAAGTCTCTTTAGGAGACACCATTGGTGTAGGTACGCCTGTTAAGGCCCAACGAATGGTTGAGGCCGTATTAAAAGTTATCCCTGCTGAGAAAATTGCCTTACATTTTCATGATACACGTGGCCAAGCACTTGCTAACATCCTTGCCTGCCTAGAATATGGGATAAGCACGATTGATGCCTCAGTTGCTGGTCTTGGTGGCTGCCCTTATGCCGAGGGTGCATCAGGTAATTTAGCCACTGAAGAGGTGATTTATATGCTTGACGGAATGGGCATTAAAACGGGTGTTAATTTAAACCAGCTGATTAAAGCAGGACAATTTATTACGCAGCAACTAGGCATTCAAAACAACAGTCGAGTTGCCACTAGCGGCTCCCCTTCTAATCCTTAACAATAAACGGAGTAAACACGATGGCAGGCTTTAACAAAGTTGTTTCAACTTACCAAGAAGCAATGGAAGGCTTAACAGATCATATGACCGTTATTGCTGGCGGGTTCGGCTTATGTGGCATCCCTG
>JAHRWG010000006.1 GCA_019090295.1 Cycloclasticus sp.
ACAATATTGCTGGAAGAGCTTCTAGCGTTAAATAAGCAAGGTGCTGAATATGATGCTTATTTAATTAATATTCTTGAAGGTGAACAGTTTAGTGATGGGTTTATTGAACTGAACCCAAATTCTAAAATTCCCGCGTTACTAGATCAAAGTACATCACCACCCATTCGTATTTTTGAATCCGGTGCGATCATGGTTTACCTTGCTGAAAAATTTAATGCGTTTTTACCAACTGAACCGGCAGCAAGAGCAGAATGCATGTCATGGCTGTTTTGGCAAATGGGTAGTTCACCTTATTTAGGGGGTGGTTTTGGACATTTTTATGCCTATGCACCGACTAAAATAGAATATTGCATTGACCGTTTTACAATGGAAGTGAAACGTCAACTGGATGTCCTTGATCGGCAGCTAGCCGATAAGCCATACTTATGTGGAGATGATTACAATATTGCTGATATAGCCACATTTGCTTGGCATGGTAACTTAGTATTAAACAATAGTTATGAGGCTGGGGAGTTTTTGGATGTGGGGTCGTATAAGCATGTTGTGCGCTGGGCGAATCATATTCAACAACGACCTGCAGTTATTAGAGGCTTAAGGGTCAATAAAAGTTGGGGGCCTGAAGAAGAGCAGCTGCCTGAACGGCATAGTCATGCTGATTTTAATGAAAGCTAATCAGTCCATGCTAAATACCAAACGCCAAAAGGTTATAGTAGCCGTGATTAAATCACTCAGATTACCTTTTCTTATTTTAACGCCGGTCAATGCTTTTTTGGCGTATAGCGTGGTGGTTTCAAGTGGAAGCCCAATTAATTTAATCTGGATGTCACTGGCCTTGCTGGGTGCACTGATGGCACATATCAGCGTCAATACATTTAATGAGTTTTTTGATTTTGATAGCGGTTTAGATTTAAAAACAAATAAAACACCTTTCAGCGGAGGCAGTGGGGGGTTGCCGCAGGTACCTGATGCAAAAAACACCGTGCTTATGGTCGCTATTATCAGTTTTTTAATAACGGTGTTTATCGGGGTGTATTTTATTGTTGAACATGGCTTAGGTATTTTACCCATAGGCCTGTTAGGTCTATTACTTATAACGTTGTATACCCGTCAACTTAATCGGTATCCGTGGTTATGTTTAATGGCGCCAGGTTTAGGGTTTGGTTTTTTGTTTGTCGTAGGGATCCAGTTTGCTTTAGTGGGCGAGTACCAGTTACTGGCATGGTATGTTGCAATTGTTCCATTTTGCCTGAGTACTAATTTACTGTTACTGAATCAATACCCAGATATTGATGCGGATATAACTGTAGGCCGGCGGCATTTTCCTATCGCATATGGTGTGAAACGTAGTAATGGCTTGTATGCTTTTTTTATGGTGTTACCGATAGTCGTCGTTATAAGTTATGTATTAGTCGGCTTGCTGCCACTGACCAGCTTATATAGTTTGCTGGTGGTGCCACTGTCATTTTTTGCATGGCTAGGTGCAATTAAATACGGAAAAGATATTGGGCAACACAGTCAATACCTTGCCAGTAATGTGGCTGTGGCCATTTTAATGCCCATTATATTGGCTGCGTCCATTATTTATTAAATTGAGGCTGCGCAGCCAATAAGGTTGACTGGTTTATGGCTGCCGCAAGGTTTAAAAGAGAGGGATGAGTTACAGGCGTATTAACTCATTAGGCAATAGTTATGCTTCTTTAGGAAGGCTTCCACAGTTAGGGCAGCAAACTTGTTTGGCCTGAAGGTGTTGAAAAATAGCCTCTTTGTATATTTGCTGGGCATCATCAGTGCTAATGCCAAGGCTTGACCGAATATCATTAAGCTTTTCTTGCTCATGATTGGTAATAACGCCATCCGCTAGTGCTTCAGCAACTTCTAGTCCATAACTTTGACGTTTTTTGCGAAAACTATTACCAAAACCTGATGCAATGATACCCGTTGGGAGAGCCACCATTGCAATACCAATAAGGGTAATTAGGCCACCAAAAAGCTTCCCTCCATTAGTTAAAGGTGTGACATCCCCATACCCAACGGTTGTTAAGGTCGTGACGGCCCACCACATGGATGCAGGAATACTACCGAATTCATTAGGCTGAATTTTTTGCTCTAACAAGTAGATACCGCTAGATGCCAAAATAATAACAATGACCATAATAAAGTATGCTGCCAATAAAGCGGGTATCTCGTCCCTTAAAACGCTGGTCAGCGTTTTCATCGCAGCTGAGTAACGGGTTAATTTAAAGATTCTGACCAACCTTAGTATGCGCAAAAAACGTAAATCGAGTGCAAAAAAGAAAGATAAATAAAACGGTAATATAGCTAATAAATCAACAATAGCCATGGGCGTTACCAAGTAACGTAGGCGGCTTTTAAAAGCAGACGTTGAGTGTTTATACTGAGTTAAACCAGCGCATGCCCAAAGTCGTGCCAAGTACTCAATACTAAAAATAACAACAGAGAAGATTTCAAACTTTTTAAATAAGTGGCTGTATTGTATTTCAATGGAGGAAACAGACTCTAAAATGATAGCAAGAATGTTTAAAAAAATGAGTATAAGCAAGCCTGTACTTAGCCAATGATTAACCCGCTTTGACTGGTAGGTTTTGGACAAGACTTGATGAAGGTGCTGGTAATTGAAATGCATAAATTAAAATTATTCTAAAACATATACTATTTAGGTTAGTATAAAAATGAATAAAAAGGTAATACTACCCATGAATTTATAACGCTTACATGGGTCAAAAATGTTAATTTTAATAAGTAGTGTCATTAAACCCAGTGACTAGAATAATAAAAATAGAGAGGGACCCTTATGCTTACCATTATAATTTGTTTAACCTGTATTGCTTTTATGCCTTATGTAGCGTCTACAATTGGTGGTTATTACCGCCTCTCTCAAACTGGTGTGTATGATCTGGTTAACCCAAGGGTTCAGGCCGCAAAACTGGAAGGTGCTGGCGCTCGCTCACAATATTTACAAGCTAACTGTTGGGAAGCATTAATCTTTTTCTCTGTGGCTATCCTGGGTGTTTTTGTCACCCAAGCGATAGGCGAGACTACCGTTATGCTATCGGTTTCTTTTGTCCTAATACGCTGCGTTTACTTTGTTGCCTACTTAACAAATATGGCAAGGTTACGTTTTAGTTCGTTTGGGCTAAGCTTTGCTTGTTGTGTGTGGCTTTTTTATATAGCGATTACAACTGCTGCTGTTTAAGTTTCTCTTGGCAACATGGCAATGCCTTGTTCGAAGGTGTTAATCACAAAAAAAGTCACTCAAAAGGTCGTTTTAAAAGGTTCAAATACAGGACGTCGAAGGTTTCTTTAATGAGGTGTTTTTACTCGCTTAGAGGGCATGGTTGTTTTTTGCTAGGGAGGTGTAAGCACCACAGATGCTTAAATATAATCATATTGTAAATTAGTTTTTTCTAATGTATGTTATTTATCTAAATATTACGATAATAAAAATATAGGGGAGAAATAATGGCAATAGAACGTGACTATGATGATCTGGCTCGAATAGATAGAACGCATGTCAGTTTATACAATGACCAAGGGGTGTACA
>JAHRWG010000370.1 GCA_019090295.1 Cycloclasticus sp.
CCAAAGTGGGCCACCGAATTTTGGTTCAGATGGATTCGTTATCCGAAATCAACACTTTCCGCACGTGGCTACATCGTCGCGGAGGAAAACAGCGACCATTTTGGATGCCCACTCACGAGAACGATTTCCGGCTAGTGACTACCGGATTACTGGGCTCTGCCCTTGTGGTTCGAGACGACGGCCAATTGACTCTGACAGGAAACAGGTTGAATATAGCAGTCAAACACGCCGGAGGAACTACTCCCGCGGCGATTGTTCCCCCAATTGTGCAGACTGGCGATGACTTAACATTGACTCTGGATACGGCGCTTGGCATAGAGGCGGAGGACGTTATTTCAATATCATACATGGACTTGAAACGATTGGCCCTTGACGATATCGAAATTATTTGGGATGGTAATTTTACCGCGCACAGTATATTTACTGTGGTGAATGTGGAATAGATTATGGCTTTTACTGACGCAGAAACTTCGATATTTGACAATGACCCGATAGAGCTCTACCAGTTCAAACGGAATGGTACGTCGTTTCGATACACTTCCAGTGATGAGGATGTTACTTTCCAAGCGAACACCTATACAGCGGCATCCCTCAAACGAGGTCGTATCGAAGCAACTCCGGATTTAGGGAAAAACAATTTAAAGATAAAGACGTCCCGAAGATTGCCATTCGCGAGCCAATTCTTGACATCTTCGCCAACCGATGTGATTGAGCTAACCATCACCCGGATCCATGATAGTGATGCGGACCCGGCAATTACTTGGATTGGTAGAGTTATCAATGTGTCGTTCGCCGACAATGAGACCGAAATCACGGCCGCTCCTTTAAGTTCATCTTTAAAAAGACCCGGACTTAGACGGCCTTATCAACTGGATTGCCCGCATGTTTTATATGAGTCGGCAACTTGTCGAGTTGTCCAATCCCTGCAGGCTGTCACAGGGAATATTTCGGCAGTTTCGGGAAATCTGATTACGGCGCCGGAATTTATAATCTCAATTAATGCTCTGTATGATGCCAATCATTTTGTTGGGGGAATAGTAGAGTTCACTACCGCAAGTTTGACGGACAGGCGATTCATAACGGATCACGATAATGCGACGGGTCAATTAACTTTGAACCTGCCGTATGCCGATTTAGTAATAGGCTCGGTAGTGGTTGCGTACCCCGGTTGCGATCGACTAGTGGGGACATGTAACGGAAAATTTGCTAACCTTGTCAACCACGGGGGCTTCCCCTTTATACCAACCAAAAATCCGATGGATGGAACAAGCGTTTTCTAGGGGGGACGAATGGAGTACTTAATTTATCTCATCATTGTTATTGTCGTTGCCGTGGCCTTACAGCCAAAAGTGCCGGGACAAAAACCCGCGTCTCTCAATGAAATAGACGTTCCGACGGCCGAAAAAGGCAAGCCTATTCCGAAAGTGTTTGGTACTTGGGTAGTTCAAAGCCCCAATATCGTATGGTACGGCGCCCTCGGATATAATAAAATTACGGCGAGTGGCGGAAAATGATTGTCACAATGGACGATGTCACTGCAAATGTTTCCGGGAAAGGTGCGTTTTGTCGAAAGGGGATCCGGCTTTTCTGTGAGAAATATGATTTGGACTACAATGATTTCCGGCACAATGGGATAGACGCTCAAATTCTAATCGATTTGAATGACTCAATGGGCCTTCAAGCGGTGGAGGTTGCCCGTGGGCGGATCAAGTAGTCAAACGATTGGGTACCGTTATTTCATGGGCTTACACATGGCCATTTGCCATGGGCCGGTTACAAGTGTCAATAAATTATATGTTGGGAAAAGGAATCCCGACGACGGTGGGGCGGGCATATCTCCCCCGGCCACGGTAAATACCACCTTTAACATTGCTCACAGCCATTTGTTCGGTGGCGATGAAAAAGAAGGGGGAGTGGTCGGCACCCTAGACATTGAAATGGGCGCAGACACTCAAACTCAAAATGCCTATCTTGTTTCCGAACTCGGAAGCCTAGTATCTGCGTATCGGGGAGTTACCTGTGCAGTTTGGCGAGCCCCAACCCTAGCTTACGGCAGTAATTACACCAGCAATAGCTCAGGCGGCTATTTGGCGGCTATTTCGCCCTATCCCAAGCCGTGGGCTTTTGAAGTCACAGACATTCCGGGAGGATCGTTTAACCCCACCAAGCAGGACATTAATTCGGGGTCATGTAACGGGGGCCATATCATTCGAGATTGTTTAACGAATGTTGACTGGGGTCTCGGCCATTCAGTGGGAACTTTGGACGATACGAGTTTTACAGCAACTACGGACACACTCTTTGATGAAAGTTTCGGATTGTCTTTGATATATGCCCAACAAAGTTCCATGGAAGAATTTATCAATGAGGTTCTGACCCATATCAATGGCGTGTTGTACACCCATCGACAAACAGGCCTGTTCACTCTGAAACTGGTTCGTGACGATTACGACGCCGGCACTTTGCCAATATTTGACGAAAGCAATATCTCGTCCATGCTATCTTTCGAACGCCCCGCTTTTGCGGAGATGGTCAACGAGGTCACTATCGCCTATCGAGTTCGTGGCGAATTAGAGGACACGAGCATTACGGCCCAAGAATTGGCCAGTGTTCAAGCGCAGGGCGCCGTAGTATCTCAAAAAATGAGTTTCCCCGGCATCGATTCCAATGCCCTTGCGGCCATTGTGGCTCAGCGAGAGTTGAAACAATTGTCCACGCCTCTGGCAAGAGTTAGATTCGTGGCCAATCGAGAAGCGTGGGACGTTAATCCGGGGGATGTAATAAAAGTTTCGTGGGGCGCCTATGGGATCGAGCAAGTGATTCTAAGGGTTATTGGAATGGATTACGGTTCTTTGGAAAATGGCTTGATCGGTATCGATGCGGTGGAGGATGTTTTCGGGCTTCCTCTAAATTCGTATTTAACGCCTTCGGATACCATATGGGTTGACGAAGTAGCGGCCCCCGTGGCATCTCCAACTACTCCGGTGTTTGAAATGCCGTTTTTTACGTCACAAACAACTTTTTCAGATGAATTGTTGGCCACCGTCACAGATTCGTTTTGTTATCTTCAAATGGTGGCGGAAAACCCCACTGTGGCGGCATTTAATGCTAAACTAATAACCCGCACAGGCGCGGACGATTTCGAAGATGTTGCCAATGGACAGTTTTGTCCAACAGTGCAACTCACGGGCGCTCTCGATAAAACCACAAAACTAACCATTGCCATTAATAACTTTAAAGGCGCAGCGGGTGAAATTGTCATCGGAGGGTATGCCTACCTCAATGATGAGGTTCTCCGGGTTGACTCTGTGGATATTGACAGTGGCCTTATGGATGTCGGTCGGGGCTATCTGGACAGTATTCCGCAGAGTCACATTGCTAACGACATTATTTATTTCGCAGATTCAAACAATCTTCACGACCCGACAATATACGCCGGTTCGGACTCTGTCGACGCCAAAATTCTGCCTCAAACGGGCATAGGGCTATTGGCGGAGGGAGATGCGGCCACTTTGAATTTAACCATGGTTGAGCGTCGGTCTAAGCCATACAATGCTTCGCAGATTCAAATATCGGGGGCATATTTCCCTGCGACCCTTACGGACGCTATATCCATTACTGTCACATGGGCTCATCAAGACAGGACCCAACAACTTACACCCTTATCCGGACAAGACTGGTATGAAGTATCTTTGGGGGCTCCGGAGACTGGCGTATTATATGAAATAAGATATTATGACGATGCGGGAGCGACATTACTTTTCACGGATTCAAATAACAGCGGCACTTTTTCATCTTTCACCCCTGCGACGGCGGTGGGAGTGCCTATCGATATTAGGATAGAAGTTGACGCAATTCGTGACGGCACCGTAACCAGTTTAAATACTTTTAGTCATATTGTAGAATTTACTAAACCTCTTGGAGTACGTTCTTTAATGAGCGGCGATATCCGAGTATTAGAAAGCACAGACCGCAGGGTCTTGGAGAGTTAAAATGGTAGATATTACCTTAGCCAGTTTATTGTCAACAAATCCAGTAACCGCCGACGTCACTGGCGATGAGCCCCTTGAAACGGTCGTAAGTGCTACCAGTGAAGCATTCAAAGCTCGTCAATTGAGTGCCACTCCTATTAGGACAAGTGCCAATAACGAAACTTTGGCTTTGACCGATCAGGGCGGCGTACTAATTATCGACAACGCCTCCGCGAGGACAGTAACGATACCGCTCAATTCTGCAGTAGCCTTTAATGTAGGGGCTACTCTTTTAATTAGACGAGGGAGCAGTGGCGGAGAAGTGACTATCGCGGCTACCGGCGGAGTGACCATCGAGAAACGGGTATCTCTTAGTTTCAATCTGGCAGAAAATCAGGCCCAGTGCGTACTCCATAAAACCGGCACGGACACTTGGTTTATGACTGGGGAGCTTGCGTCTACATGATTTTTGTCAATGCTCAAATTCAGGCCATTATGGGCGGTCAAGCTATTGGAGGATTTAACCCGGCCCCCTTACCTTTCCATATGGAGGGTAAATGGCGCTCGGTCGCCTATATGGATATCGGGGTCTATGACGATAGTGGCAGTAGGATAACCCTCAGTCAAACGAGCGATGACGACGGGACCACGTTTAGTGTGACTAACACCCAAGAAAATTTCGATTCCTCTGCGGTAACTAAGCTCTTGTATAAGCCTATCCCAACCTTTAGCGGAAACGGAATTATAGGGCGAAAGCAAGGAATTGACGTTTGGATTAAAAGGGGCGATTCTGACTGGGAAAAAATTAGCATGTCCTCTATAGGCGGCTCATTCAGTGGCGGGACATTGGCCAGTGTTACGTTCGATCCTACCAACAATGAATTTATCATCGTTAAAACGGGCACGGGTGTCGATCTAATAACGACTACTGATTTTATCACTTTCGTCAATCCAGTTATTACCGACCCCATAGAAGGCAATCCGATCAGTGACGAACTCACTGTCCAAACTGTTCAATATATCAGCGGCGGATATAAAGCTTATGGCAAACAATTAGATGATTCGGCTATCCAGAGGGTCGCCACGTCTACCGACCTTAAAACTTGGACTTTGAGCGGCACCACTCAACCTTCGTCGGCCACAGTGCAACTCAGTTACGATACTGTAATAGCATTTTTCAATAGCCGATATTTTGTCCACTTTTTTTCTGGTGCGACCCCGGCAGTTGAAATATGGTCAAGTACTGACGGCACTACTTGGACACAAGCGACTTTAACCGGCGTTACTGGCGGCGGAGAGAAAGGCTTGTACTGGCAAATAACTAGTGCGGCTATCGAGCTACATACCACTTCCCAAGTTTTAAGGTCCACTAATGGCACTACTTGGACAGAGGAATTAATTGAAAATAACATCCTGCAAAGTCCCGACGGTTTCAGCGTAGACGGGGCAAACGGAATAGGGGTATATGCCCATGCCAAAGGCTATATTACTTCTACAGAAACGGCTCCGGGACATATCAGTTTATCCACGGGTTCTTCTTTGCAACTTAATGGAAAAGTGGTTGAGCTCACGGGACTGAATGCTACGCCAACATTAGGCTATCCCTCGAGCGCCGCGGAAGGGGCTACGCTTGGTTGGCTGCAAAGAAATTTTGCTTTAAACCAAGTTACCGGGGACGGTTTTACTTTAGTAGGAGATACGGGAACCCTGCGCAATACCCGAAGCTTTTATGCCCGAAACACCGCCACAACTCGTTATTTTGAAGTGGAAATCCTCAGTTCGACCGGAACAGCCAATAAAATTGGGGCCCGAGTGATGGACGACAGTCTGATAACGGATGTGAGTGTTATCACTACTGACATAGCGTATTTTCTCCTTGAAGAAGATTTGATCAGTACGCCGAACGGTAATGATATCGTAGTGACTTATTCGGCCACGACCGGCCAGATTATCGGGTTCTTGTTTGACTGGACAGCCCAGACTTGTGTGATTGCGGTAGACGGGGTCACTCTTGGCACCGTGACTAGCCTTAATAACATACGCTCTTGGACAGTTGACGCCGATGTTTCGAACGGCCAGTACAAGCTTAACGTAGGTCAAGAAGCGTTCTCCCATAACGGCACAGGGGCTACGGCTTGGCAGACTGCGTAAATTCGAGTAAACTGGGGGCCACATTAAAAATGTCTCTTTTATATTTTTGAAGGAATCTACCAATGTCAAAACAGCAAGCTATCGCTAACAGTATCGCTAACCATGTCCGGAAACTGGAAGAACTACAGAATATGCAGGCGAACACACTAAGCCTTATTCAAAACGAGACTGCCTGTTTGCATAAATGCCTATCCGAAGGCGCCAAACTCCTTAAAATATCTATCGACAAAGGTGACGCGACAATATTTGGCGGCGGAACCCCTAAAAAAGACACTCCCGGCTAATATCTATGATATTCGTAGTCATATATGGAGCTTTGGCAATAGCCACTTGCAGCATATCTATAGCCGCGCGAAATAAAACTCTTTGGAAACTGGGCGTTTTATTTTTATTGAATTGGGTTGTCACTATAACCCTATATGCGGGCCTTGAAAAAGACTGGCAATCTGCCTTGTCTTTTTGCTCAGACACCATTACGGCAACTCTTTGTTACATAATTGCCACGATATATAAATGCCGAATCGGTAAATATGTGATGACGGTGTACGCAAGTCAGGCCTGTTTATATCTCTATTTGCTATATTCGGGTAATGAATATGCCACACACGTAGCATTAAACGCGCTTTTTATTTTAAATGCGGGTATTATTATATTCAGTTCGCTAAAGACCATGTTTTCAAAAAACAGAAGAGTGAAGGATATCAAATGCTATAGGTCAGACAGGCGTATTAATTCTCGTGAACGGAACAAAAACGGAGTCGAATATGCTTGGTCAGCTTAAAGCACTCGCAATTGGAGCCGCAGTACTTCTCCCCATAATGGGGTTTATGTATTGGCAGATAGCCGATCAGAAGGAAGCAATCGAGTCCTATATTGAAAGAGAAGCGCAAATGGAAATTGCCATTCAAAGTAGAGACAGTGTAATTGAAAAGACGTTATCTTCCATTGACCGATGGGAATCCGCGCAAAATGCTTTAGTGATTAAAGTAGAAGAAATGCGGCAGGTATCTATTGAGTCAGGAACCCAAAACCGGAGGCTCAATGAAACATTCGCCAAACACAATCTATCTAAAATCGCGGCTCGCAAACCACATCTCTTGGAAAATCGTATTAATCGGGGCACTCGCGATGCTTTCCGGATGCTCAAGTGTGCCTCCGGCTCTCGAGATAAAGACTGTGGAAGTTCCAGTGAAACAGCCGCAGCGGAAACCGAATCTCCCAAATCCGGAGCCAATAGCGGTCCGTGACGTCGAATGGGTCGTATTGACCCCGGAAACGGTACCCAAGGGCAACTACATATTTTTTGCCCTGTCCCCAGAAGATTATAAAGATTTAGCTTTAATACAGGCCGATACGTTGCGATGGGTTAAGGAAGCTTTGTGGCGACTCAATTACTACCGCGAAGCGGATAAAGACACGGAGACACCGGAAGATGAGCCCTCAGGAGAATGAGAAGGTCCACTTAACAGAGAAAGACATTAGGGGAATTATTCGCCACACTGTCAAAGATACTCTGACTCAAATCGGCATCGATAAAGAGAACCCTCTTGAGATGCAGAAAGACTTTCAGCATTTGCGGGAAGGCCGAGTGGCTTCGGAAATGTATAAAGACAAAGCAAAAGGCACCCTTGTGGGTGTTTTTGTCACAGGACTCCTGACCGCCGTAGTGCTTGGCGCAAAAGAATTTTTTAGCAATTAGGTGAATATCATGAAAGACGAGAGATCCTGTGTATAGGCTCGGAGGGGACTCCTTAAGGAAACTTAAAGGGGTTGACCCATTAATGGTTGACGTCGTGACTAGAGCGATTGAAATCTCCAAGGTCGACTTTGCGGTGATGGAAGGCGTCAGGACTGCAGAGCGCCAAATGAAACTCCATAAAAAAGGCAGTTCTCCGTACTTAAATGGCATCCAAAAAGGGGTAACTAAAGACGGAATTTTGGGCACGGGTTTGAGCGATCATCAGATACACCCCGGCGAAATTTTCGGCAAAGCGGTCGACTTGGGCGCCTATGTGGAACGTAAAATAAGTTGGGAAATGGACTTTTATTATGAGATTGCTGCGGCAATGAGGACGGCAGCTATTGAAAAAAACGTTCCGATCCGGTGGGGTTGCGTCTGGGACGGAACACTAAATGACCTTGCAGGTCCCGTCGAAGAGTTAGTGGCCGCTTACGTCGCACGTCGCAAAGCCATTGGCCGCAAGGCATTTCTTGACGGCCCTCACTTCGAATTAAAGCATAGAATTTAGCCCCCGTGATCCACCTACTACACGTGGGGCTCAAAATGCTGTCTTCGTGGGACAGGTGTTTACATATCAGGGGTATCGGGGATCGCTATAGCTACAGGCCATATATCACGTAGCTTTACGCGATCCCTTTGGGATTTGGCCAAAGGGATCACATCTTCTACAGTTGACGTATAGCACTGTATTAGAGTACCATCCCGTTCCGGACGCGTAGTTTTTTATTTGCGTACCGTTAATCGGGTTTTTTGAAACCCACGTGTAATAAATCAGAGAGATAAAGAGAGAAATTTGTATGCCAGAAATTAGTGCGGACGATGTCGCAAGGTTTGAGAGCCTCTTTCGTGGAAACCTCAGGTCATTTGGAAGATTCTTTCCGGGGAGAAAAGCCCCCCTCACATTGAAAGAACGAGTCCAATCAGAAGATTTCCAAAGTCACCTCAACGGAGGTGAAAAGGGAAACGGGGTCGGAATAGTCCCGATTCGTGACGACGGTAATTGTTATTTTGGGGCGATCGATATTGACGCCCACGGAAGTGCTCCCGATATAAACCTTATAGATTTAGAGAGAAACATACGAGACAAAGATTTACCCTTAACGGTCTGCCGAAGTAAAAGTGGCGGAGCCCATGTATATTTATTTGGGTCCGAACCGCTCAATGCACAGCTTGTCAGAAACGCCCTAACCAAATGGGCGGCCATGCTCGGATACCCCGGAGTGGAGATATTTCCGAAGCAATCGAATTTACCCAAAGATGAAACCGGCAGGCGACAATTAGGAAACTGGCTCAATCTCTGTTATCACGATGCGGTCAACGGATCGCCACTTCGGTACGGCGTAGAGGCCGGAAAGAAAATAACCCTCTCATATTTCCTTGAAATTGCCGAGAACCGAAGAATTACCGGGTCCATGTTGGTCGAAAAGTCAGAGGATGACCATGGAGGCGCCCCGCCTTGCGTGCAAAAAATCATCTCGGATGGCGTCAAAGCAGGCCATAGAAATGAAGCCCTGTACAATGTTTGTATTTATCTGAAACAGGCTTACCCCGAAACATGGAAAGATAAAGCGTTCGATCTCAATTCCCGAATGTTTGATGCCCCCCTCATTCACACCGAAGCAAAAAAGACCATTCACAGCGCCGGCCGCCGGCAATATCGATATAAGTGTGGCGAGGAACCTTGTCGCTCTCGATGTAAAAGTGACATTTGTGTCGACCGTAAATTTGGTATCACTGGCGAAGAAAAGACCGAACTCCGTTTTGGCAAAGACCCCGAATTTACCGGCCTCACCAAAATTTTAACCTCTCCGGTGAAATGGGATTTGATGATTGACGGCGGCGCAGTTACTTTGACCACTGAGCAATTAATGAGTTTTCGTCTGATCCGAATAGCCGCCATGGAAATTTTATCGAAAATTCTTCCCCCGATGAAGGACGAGAAATGGCACGTCAAACTTAATACGATGATAGACAAAATTAAAGAGGAGGCGACCCCCGAGGACGCCAGTGCGAAGGGCATTGTTTTTGCTAAATTAAAAATGTTTGTTCAACGAGTCGACCTGTCCGCAAAAGGAGATAACCCCAAAGACCGGCACCTACTTTTAAATGGGCAGCCTGTCGTACAAGACCATGAGCAATCGGGCAAAGCCGTATTTTTCAGAGGCGTGGACTTTGTGGATTACCTTCGCCGAAATCGAGCGGAAGAATTAAAAGGCCCCAATCTTTGGGACGCAATGAGAAAATTTGGGGTCGGTCATATGAAAATGCGAATCGGCCACGGGGCATCCTCCGTCTGGTATCTTCCTCTCGATCATAAAGACGAAATTCACCTAGAAACTCCGGAGGTGGAAAGTGAGTTTTGATAGGTACGTCAAGTATGACGAAAAAAATAACTGTTTCTTTATAAAAATACCTTTCCAATTCAATAGTTTAGTGAGGGCTCTCCCGTCACGTAGATTTATGAAGAAAAACAAAGACTGGAAGGCTCCGGCCATTCGAGCCAATGCGGCACTGATTTTGGACCTTGCGAAAAAAATACCTCGTGTGGAAATGGATGATTTCACCCGAGACAAACTGAATGAAGTGTCTACCGCTTCCGCGCCCAGACCCAAAGAAAAGTTTCCTATTTGGTACCCATGGAAAACGAAGCCTATGCCAAAACAGCTTGAGGCTTTGGACTCTGCTTGGGGTCAAAACATCAAAGCGTTTTTCTGTGAACAGGGTACCGGCAAATCAAAAATCTATACGGATATGGCCAGTGCGATGTTTATGGAAGGTAAAATCAACGCCATGGTCGTGTTGACCAAATATTCGTTGCGGCGCAACATTTGCCAAGAATTTGAAAAACATTCTCCTCTTACGGAAGACGACGCCGAGACTTTCTTCCCGGATTTCTCTCTGGTGAGTGGCCGTAAAAAGGCAGATGCGTTCCTTCTCAAGAAAAAGAATTTCAAGATGCTCTCCATTGGGCTCGAATCTTTATCCAATGGAGAGAAGAAAGGACGGGCCTATGAATATACCGAGCGATTTCTATTGTGCCACAATGCTTTGGTCGTGGTGGATGAGTCTCATTTGATTAAGGGCCACCAGTCCATGAGAACGATGAACGCCTGTTCTCTCGGGTTACTGACAAAATTTAGAATGATTGGCACAGGAACCCCGATCAGTCACGGGCCATTGGATTTTTATTCGCAATTTGATTTCCTCGACCCCAATATCATTGGAGTTGGCGATTATTATTCTTTCCGAAATCGATACGCTCAAATGGGCGGGTACGAAGGCAAAGAGATTGTAGGCTATGAAAATATTGACGAGCTAATGGAAATTATTAAGCCGTGGGTATTTCAGGTCACCAAGAAAGAAATGATGCCCGATTTACCGCCCAAAGTTTATTTGGGGTCTCGCGAAGTCAAAATGACCAAAGAGCAAGAGCAGCTTTATAAAAAGGTGAAAAAAGAAAAGGTCGCAGAGATTGGGCACTTGATCGCTTCAAAGCAAGATACCGAAGTCGTGGCACAAAATGCGCTCGTGGCGTATTCACTTCTGCAGCAAATTGCCTGCGGCTACATTTCATACAAAGTGGAAGACCCCACTATTCGAAAAGTTCTCCGTCAAAGAGAGTGGCTAATTCCTCCGGAGAGAAACCCGAAACTCAATGAGCTTATTGAATGTCTGGACGATTTAAAGCTTCGCGGACGGCAGGCCAATATCTGGACCCGCTATCAAATGGAAGTGGAGCAGACCGTTGACTATATCAATAAAAAACTGGGGAAAGGAACTGCCGTTAAATACTATGGTAAAATGACCCAAGAAGAAAAAAACGTGGCACAGGCTGAATTCGTTGACGGAAAAGTGGATTTCTTTATTGCCAATCAGGAAGCGGCAGGAACAGGACTCACATTTGTTAATGCGGAAGACGCTTATTACCTGTCAAATTCGTTCCGATATATTGATAGAGTCCAGTCAGAAGACAGAAACCATCGTCGGGGGACCGTAAATAAGGTGTTTTACACGGACATTGTCTGTGAAAAGACAGTTGAGGTAAAAGTGCAGCAAGCCCTTGCAGAACGTAAAGACATGGCGGATTTCGTCCGAGGTCAAATGGCCGACGGTATTGATTTATCCGAATTATTTTAAAATAAAAGTTGCAATCTTAATTCCATACGGATATAGTACGCACAGATGGACGGGAATAGGGTTGAGCACTTAACTTTATTCCCCGAAATCCTAAACTAGAGGCAAGAGAGATTAAATGAGTTCAATTTACGTAGTACAAGAGAACAATCGAATTAGTTATCGTCCGGCGGAAGCGTTCGGCGACATAAAATTCCTAACGGCGAGAGAATATTCTCCTACCAAGGGCAGTCTAATTAACGAGAAAATTCTCGAGGACATCCGAAAAGGTTTAGAAGATTTCGATCCGAAATATGATTTCTTACTTTTAACCGGAAACCCCGTAATGATTGGCTATGTAATGCACCTTTGTCTCAAACTTGAGGGGTACGTTAAAGTCCTACAGTGGGACCGTATCGCCTCCGAATATTTAGAAGTTCATTTTAACCCATAAGAGAGTAGAGATTATGAGCGAAAGCATTCCAGACCAACCCGACGCGAACGCACATTTGGCTACGGCCATCCGCAGAGCAGTAGCCGAGCACGCCGAAATGTACGGCCCATCTACTAAGATGGAGAGAGTCGAAGCCGCTATTGAAATGATAGAGGATGCTCTTTACGGCTTCACTATCGATAAAGTCGGCGACCCAATGAAGCTTTTGAAAATTCAAGAGGCAGCGAAAGTTCAGCACGGTTTGAAAACGTCAATCGATGCTTTGGCCGCGAATAAGACTATCTTACAAAAAGTTTACGATTTCGCCCGTTACTCCGTGCTTCCGACAATAATGGAAGACAACGACATTACCAATATTAAAGTGGCGGGAGTGGGCAGTGTGTCCTTAACCGCAGATTTAAGAGCCAGTGTTAAGCCCGGATTAAAAGTCGCGGCCATGGAATATTTGGACGACACGGGTCACGGCGATATAATCACTAAAACAATTCCGGCAGGAACATTGAAAGCCCTTGCCAAAGATTGTATGCAAAAAGGTGACGATTTACCGGAAGATATTTTCCGAGTTGACCCCTTTACAAGGGCTCAAATCAAAAAAGGATAGCCGCGGGGTCGAGAAATGGTTCTCATTGGGCTCATATCCCAATCTATGCAGGTTCGAATCCTGTCCCCGCAACCATATACAGTCGTGCAGGCCGTAGCAAAGGTTTTCGAGGCCCCTTGATGAAAGTCGAATGCCGAGAACAATTTATTTTTAAACTAAAAAGAGAGAAGAGAAAATGTCAAAATTACACGAAGTGTTAGCCGTTGAGGCCGACAAAAAAGGCGTAGCCGACCGCATATCTGCGGAAACGTTGCAGAATTTCCGTTCAAAGCATCAGTTATTTATGGGCAATTCCAAGAAATTGCAAATGGATGTTGCGGGCCAAGAGTCCTTGGAGAAATCCGGCTCTGAATTGCAGGAAATAACGACTACGGTCCCTGATCGATTGAATTACACAACCGAAGCGTTGACCAGTTGGTTAGATGTCGTAGGCCAGAAAGAGGCTACCAATCAAGAAGCAGTTGGCGACATCATCATTGACGGCGTAACCATTGCCAATAATGTTCCGGCCACGTTCTTACTGGGGTTGGAAACAAAATTAAAAGCTATTCGGGGACTGTACGAAGCCATCCCTACGTTAACGGCAGGAACTATTTGGATTCCTGACGGGACAGAGCCTAATGTTTTCCGTGGCCAAGAGCCTGAAATCCGTGCCAAAACGCAGAAGAAAATGCAAGTTTTGACATTGGCCCCGGCCACAAAAGAACACCCTGCGCAGGTTAAGGAGTATAATGAAGAAGTCGTGGTGGGTAAATTTACCACTCATTTTTCTTCGGGAATGATTTCCTCGCATAGAAAGTCTGAATTGTTGGGACGGGTCGATAAACTGATCCAAGCCACTAAGCAGGCGAGACAACGTGCAAATAATATTGACGTTGTAGATTTCAAGATTGGTGACGACCTGTTTGGGTTCATTAATCAGTAAAAGTTCAGCAGCTTTAGCTTTATCGTTGGTGTAACAGCGTGCGAAACCCTGTGGGTCCCTCCAAACGTTTTTATCCTTAGTGTATTGCTGAAACAGCTTTATTAAAACATCATTAACAAGTAGTTTGCATGACGGTTAAATTGAGACACCGGTTCAAATCCGGTATCGGCCACCTAAGTTCTTTCCAACGAGAGACTTTAGGGGCCGGTTGGGAAAGTGGTATTCCGCGATTAATAGATGAGCCTAAAAAGAATGCTAAACAAAAGTTAACGATACAAAATCAACTAATTTTGACTTGAAATCAAAACTTTGATTCCCGGGGCGTGGCAGAAGGTTATCTGTCCGTTCCACCAAAGGGCCGGAGTGGGGGAAACCCGCCGAGGTCCACCCTTAAAGAATACTTTCGGAAGTGTGTTGTATACACCGACGAAGCAGCGAAGGTGCCCAGTGTCCTTGAGGCGCGACCTACCCATTCTGTGACGGTAGACGGTAGACGGGACATGCTTCCGAAAGTATTTAACTAGAGAGAAAGTTATGGACGTGTATCAAATGAAAGTGGCCATAGACGAAGCCAAAAAGGTCCAGAGTAACGCGGATCAGATGGCTAAAGAAATGGCAAAAATGCTTGTCGGCAGACTTAGAAAAATCGCCGGACCAACCAGTATTTGGTGGGACCACGATATTTTGGCAAAGTTAAAGAAAGAGTTATCCGAATATAATGTCCGAACTAAACAGTGGAAAAGCTAATTTAAAGAATATCTCAGTCGGACGCCCACCAGTCGTTAGTTCACGGGCGAAGAGATGGATACCGAAAGTCGATAATAAGTATCCCTGTCACGGCAGTATGCGCAGTGAGGTCACCGACTGCAAAAGGCCCCGTGAGGTACGTCAACCCGGCTTGGTCCCCGTATCGGACTAGAGACTTCCCGTTCGTGATACCTCCGGGAAG
>JAHRWG010000160.1 GCA_019090295.1 Cycloclasticus sp.
AAATGGTTCGTTATCTTTAACGCGTACTGAAGGCATGTATCTCTCTCTCTTCTTAAAATTAAGGTATATAAAGGATCGCGGATTATACAACTAGCAAACGCTAAAGCCAACCGTTAACTCCAAGTAATTCAGTTATCTGCAGACTTTTTTCTCTATCTCAGTGATAATGCACCCTTCATTTTGACTCACTTTCTGCATATAACACATGATAAAACGCGCTCAGCTTGTTCTAGGTATCGAGTCCTCCTGCGATGAAACCGGTGTTGCCATCTACGGTGATAACGGCCTTATTGCAGACACCTTATATAGCCAAGTTGAAATGCACGCTGAATATGGCGGCGTAGTCCCTGAGTTAGCATCGCGCGATCACATTCGTAAGTTATTACCGCTGATAAAACAATGCCTTGTCAAAGCCAATATACAAGCTAACGAACTGTCTGGTGTTGCATACACTGCTGGCCCAGGCCTAGTTGGTGCGCTGTTCGCAGGCGTGAGTGTAGCAAGAAGCTTGGCATATGGCTGGGACATCCCATCCATCGGCGTTCATCACATGGAGGGGCATTTACTGGCCCCCATGCTTGAGACTGAGCCCCCTAGTTTTCCATTTATTGCTTTACTCGTATCGGGGGGACATACGCAACTTATCCGAGTTAAGTGCGTCGGTCATTACGAGTTACTTGGCGAATCTTTAGACGATGCTGCCGGTGAAGCCTTTGATAAAACCGCCAAATTACTTCAACTTGGCTATCCGGGCGGGCCCGCACTAGCTAAGTGCGCAGAACAAGGTGACCCGACTCGCTTCACTTTCCCAAGACCCATGACCAATCGCCCCGGCCTAGATTTTAGTTTTAGCGGGTTAAAAACGTTTGCTCTAACCACCAGTCAGCAGAACACTTTGGACCAGCAAACCCGTGCCGATATCGCACGAGCTTTTGAAGATGCTGTCGCTGATACACTGGCGATTAAGTGTAAACGTGCCTTACTACAAACAGGCTTATCAACACTTGTTGTAGCAGGTGGTGTTAGCGCCAATAAGCACTTACGCCGCACCCTTAACACCATGTGCGACGGAATAAATGCCCAAGTGTTTTATCCACGTCACGAATTTTGTACCGACAATGGCGCGATGATTGCCTACGCCGGCTACCAGCGCCTATTAGCTGGGGAGCATGACCCTCTTCGCATTCAAGCGCGCCCTCGCTGGCCGCTGGCCGAATTAACAAGCCCGTCAGCGCTTTAAAACATCACTCGCCACTTGTAAGATAACGCGCTAACGGCATAATAGAACACCCTATTAATTTAACTTCGTTTTATGGATATTATTTTTCTGCGCAATTTAAGGGTCGAAACGGTTATTGGTATTTTCGATTGGGAACGAAAGATTAAACAAACTGTGTTTTTTGATCTAGAAATGGCCTGTGATATACAAAAAGCAGCTGCTAGCGACCAGATCGAGGACACTCTTGACTATAAGTCTTTATCCAGCGCCATTATTAACTTTGTTGAGAAGAGTGATTTCCAGTTGGTTGAAACCCTCGCTGAAAAAGTAGCCGAGTTAATCCTCAATGATTTTAATGTACCTTGGGTCAAATTAACGCTTAACAAAAAAGGTGCCTTACGTTATGCCGATGATGTCGGCATTATCATTGAGCGTGGTAAGAAACCAGCATGACCACTGTTTTTATTAGCATTGGCAGCAATATAGAGCCTGATAAGCATATTCGCGCAGGCGTTAACGCTCTTGCCAGTCAATTTGGCAAACTCAGGCTCTCTAGTGTTTATCAAGCAGATGCCATTGGCTTCATTGGCGCACCCTTCCTAAACCTTATTGCAGCCTTCGACACCCAGTTATCAGCCACTGAAGTTGATGCCATTTTAGATAACATCGAACAAGACAATGGCCGCACGAGCCAGCAAAAAAAATTCAACCCCCGTACCTTAGACTTAGATCTCGTATTATATGGAAACTACATTAGCAACGACCCACAACTTGAAATTCCGCGTAAAGAAATAACTCGCTATGCCTTTGTACTTGAACCTTTAGCCGAAATTGCCGCTAGTTTACTGCACCCGATCGTTAAACAACCTTACGCCGAGCTTTGGCTGCACTTTGATAAAACCGACTTAGTACAAAAGCGCATTGATTTCGCCTGGGACTAAACCAAGCCCTTACCCCCATCAACCGCGATAACTTGACCCGTGATATAAGCGGCTTGTTGAACCAAAAACAATACGGTTTCAGCTATGTCTGAAGCCTGACCTTGTCTCTGTAAAGGAATCCTTTTAATCACCGCATCGACCGACTCTATCGTTTTATTGTCTGGCCACAAAATAGCCCCTGGAGAGACCGCATTAACTCTAACATTGGGTGCCAACTCCTTGGCGAGTGTTTCAGTTAGCGCCAATAAGCCTGCTTTTGCCGTGCTATACACTGGATAGTCAGGCAATGAACGTTTTGCATAAATATCAACTATATTGACAATGCAGCCCTGCTTTTTCTGTAACGCCGGTGCCGCTGCCTGACTGAGAAAAAAGGGTGCCTTCAAATTACTGCCAAACAGCTCGTCCCATTGCTCCTCATCCACCTTGCCGACCGATGTTGGGTAAAAACTAGACGCATTATTAATCAATACGTCCAAACGTCCGTGCCTTGCTATCAAAGCACCTAACATGGCATTAATCTCGGCAACCGACTGCAAATCTGCCTGCACCACCCATGCCGAGCCAGCTCGCTTGGCGTTTAAGCTTGTAGCCAGCGTATCAGCACAGGCTTTCGATTGCCTGTAATGCAAGACCACCCCGTAACCCGCTTGATGTAAAGTAGTGGAAATTTCAGCCCCAATGCGTCGAGACGCACCGGTAATTAATGCTATTTTTTGATGACCCGACACGTTACCCTCAAAATACACTAGAATTTTAATGCTCCCATCCTACTGAAAGCCGCATGCGAAACCGACTAATTTCTATTTTAATTTTAATCTCTGGCTTAACGGCCTGCGCTCAGGTTCCGGATAAAAAAGGTGGTCATTATGAGTTCTTTAGCGTTGGTAGTCTCATGAAAACCGATATTGATATGGTTGCTGACACCCATGTGAAACAGACCCTACAGCAGTTAAAACTGCTGACTATCAAGCTCTATAAACGGAACCCACGAGAATGGAGAAAATCAGGCT
>JAHRWG010000367.1 GCA_019090295.1 Cycloclasticus sp.
CGACTCTATAGAGTGGGACCGTATCGACTGGGAGAGAAGGAAAATCTCTCAGTTGTATAGTGGTGTGGTGTGTAAAGAGGGAACAGGAGATAGAGAAGAATTAGTCAATGTGTTAAGAAAAGAGATTGCTAAGAGAGCTTCGGTTTAATAAAACATAACTCATATGAATTATGTTTTACATGACTGAATATTCAGTTAAGAAATATTTATTGATGCTGAATTCTAAACTATCAGAATCTATTTATTTGGGTTCTAATTTGCACATCGGACATATAAATATCCTCCGGATAGAACTAGAAAAGAACATTCTTTTCAATAGTTCTTTTCTCAATTCCTTTTCATTTTTACACTTTCCGTTTAAAAGATCTCTGTTCTTTCCTCCCCGTCGGAAGTATGACTCAAACATCTTTCCATTTTTTATGTTTTTCTGACTGCACCACCAGTCAATGATTTGATCAAGACTACGTTCTTTTAAATTAGAGGGGGGTTTAAAATAAATCGATAGCATTGGCGCTTCGTGATCCCATAAGTATTCCACCACCTCACGGGATGTTCTCTCTGTGATCTCGGGATATAATTGCGCGGAATTCCACTTTCCTGAATAGGTGTGAATCTCTTTTATTATATTCAAACGGTCTTCACCGACCCCGTATTCCAAATAGTACTGCGTGTATAACAAAGAGTCTTTCCGAAGAAGATTTTTTTCTAAGAGTAACCATTCGACGATATGAGGATACCCATTTCCATCGGCGGCGTCGATTGTAAATATATTTACTTTCGCTCGCATATCCAACAGCCATTTAAGAGTATCCATATGACCAGCTTTCGCGGCATAATATGTTGACGTATATGTGGTCATAGGTGTCACTAAATCATATGGTATATGATAACAGTGAAGACGTTTCAATATAGGGATACTACCCATATAAGCCGCTAAAAAAGACAAACATGAATTATTTGCGAGGCTATTCGTAAAACCATGTTCTAATATCTCAATGATCTTTTTACCTTTCGGGGTATTGGCGAAGGCTTCTCTTTCGTACATATCGGACGGATATTTTTGTATCCGTCCTGACTTCAATGAGTCAATAATTAATGGATAGTCCAAGTCATAAATCATGCTTAGAATGTAAGTTTTTACCGGAGGAATTTTTACCGGAGGAATTTTTACCGGAGGATATATTCCCGGGAGAGATCTCTTTCGTCGAGACATTTCCGGGGGAGTCTTTACTTGACGGGATATTCCCGGGGGAGTCTTTACTTGACGAGATATTTCTGGGGGAGATATTGATACGGGAGATCTTCTTCGACGATACATTCCCGGGGGTGTCTCTACGGGAAGAGGCTTTACTAAAAGTTTCAATGTGGGAGTTTTGATTCTATCGTTTATCCTAAACGCATCCGTTTTCGATTTGCTTATATCTTTCCAAAGATTTTCGTCATAACTCCGAGATCCTTGGATAAGTTCTTCTCTCTGATTCTCATTTAAATCTGACAAACTCTGTTTGTCAGACTGAGACGAGAGAGTCCATAACTCTCTCGTATTTAAATTTTGCACGGAAAGAGAATCAGATATAGAACAGTCCATTATTGTTACTTTTCCAAAACGGATTCGGTTTTCATCTTTTCTAAAAGATGAAAAATATAGATATCATTTTTCTAATTAGAAAAATGAAATACTAAATAGTAGATAGTTGATTAGTTTGATTAAACATGAGTCAAGAAAATTATCAAGGAGTTTTGATGTCGGATAAAGATCTTGCATTACTAAGAGAATATCAGGAAAAAAATGGAATCGCTATCCTGTCTTCATTACCATCTCAATCTGTAGAAACTTTTAGTGATGGTCGGGAAGATTTGACCAAACTCCGGGAAGATTTGACCAAATTCCGGGAAGATCATGAGGAATTGAAGAAACGTTGCTTAAATCTAGAAGATTGTGTCAGGATGCTAACTACGGTCCTCTTAAAAAAGATGTAATTAAATCCGGTAAACTTTTGTTTGTGTCTGAAATGAGAAGTCAAACACTTTCTCATATATAAATATCTTTCCATACATTAAGAATGTCTTTCGAGATTGTTAGTCTCGTTTATCCTAACCAATGGAGGATAAATATTGGCGACTTAGCTTCGGATGAGGACAAGAGTTTCAATTGGTTTCTTTGCGGTAAGAAGTATATGGATTCCCAAGGGTGGTACGTAGTCAGTATATCACCGTTTGTTCAGTTCTTTCAGGAAAGAACTGGAGAGACTCTTATTCCCCAAGGGTTATATGAGAGAGGGGAGGGTGTTAAAGTGGAGCCGGTAGAAGCCAAACTACTTCTCTTAAACGAACCATATAATAAGAAGAGATTACGACTAGAAGGTTTCCCTCTAAAGTGTGTATCTGACAAAAGTGTTTTGTCTACTGAGTGCGAAGTAGTTACCGACCGACGACACCTCTTAGACGCCGCCGAATTTGCGGTCGGACGATACGGATACGACGGCATTTCCTTGCAGCATGAATCCTGTTGTGAGGACAAAGGCGGTCCCCTCTGTTTTGAAGCTACTTTTGTTTTCCGCTCAGGGGTTCTGGTGGAAAAATCTTCCTCACATGCATGTGATATCATCCGCTATGCCAAGCAAAACAACTCAAGGTTAAGAAAGATAAATCCAAATTTTCCTGAATGTAAGAGGATAGATGAAGCTCTCAAAGATAACCCATGCTATATAGTCTCAAAAGTGTTATACAACATGCTGAGATCAAAAGTGATACACCCGGATGAGGTACATTTAGATGTACCTCATCCAGAGTGAGTGTATGTCAATCTTTTTACTCTAAATATGAAAGTTTCTCATCCAGAGTGAGTATGAGAAACTTTCATATTTAGAGTAAAAAGATTTATTATTTCCATTCTTTCTCTTATATCCGCACGCGCGTCCGATATGACCGAGTACTCCGCGCGTATCTGAATAGTTGTCCACTCAGATCGATCGTAGTGTTCATGTTTGGATTCATGACCCGTCATACCATGGGATATGTTTAAAATCGGATCATATCATCTTGACTCGAGACATACCTATGTCAATAACGATACGTTCTAATTCCTCTCTCTTCTTTTTGTGAAATTCGTACTCCCTTCTCTCGTAATAATATTCCATTAACTCTGAGTAATCTGCCCCATATGAAATCAACAATTCCACCACTTTCACATGACCTCTGCGAGAAGCCCGGTGTAAAGGAGTTTCTCCGTCGTCACCTCTCTCATTGACAATACCCAAAATGGATCCCGTCAATTTTCCACTTGAAATGAAATCATTCTCACGACGAAGGTGTGAGATCAATAATTCCACCATTTTCACATGACCTCTACAAGAAGCCCAGTGTAAAGGAGTCCATCCAGATTCATCTCTCACATTGACATCGGCTCCCTTTGAAATCAACAATCTCGCCACTTCCAAATAACAATGGTAAGACGCCCGGTGTAAAGGAGACCAACCAATACTATTTTTCTCCTTGTCGTTGACATTGACCCCATTTGAAACCAACAATTTTACATCTTCCAATGCGGCAGCTTCATTTGCACGAAGTAATGAATGTCTACTCATTTCTCCAGAGTCGGTATTTTTCGAAACAAGTACTATAAAATATCAGTTTTTAACTTCATTAAACTCCGATAGGAATTTTATCCCCATCAGGATTCATAAGCTTAATAAGATGATTACTTTTGAGATTAGACTTCGTCATCCCCGCGTATAGAGCCAAGCTCCTCGTCGGAGATGCAGTACTTCTCATTGAGATCGAGACACTTCGCATAGATATTGAAGAAGTCAAGCGAGAGAGAAGAGAGAGAGAG
>JAHRWG010000161.1 GCA_019090295.1 Cycloclasticus sp.
TCATCACCAATAGAAACGGCAATATCTATTACTTCAACGCCGTCATCAGTATCACCAATATCGGGTACTTTAATGTCTATTAAATTAGTCATATCAGCCCCTATAGCAACACGCGACGAATATCATTAAGGTACGAAGCTAACGTCACCATAAAGGCGGCACCATCAGCACCATCAATCACTCGATGATCATAGGTTAAGTCTAACGGCAGCATTAACCTTGGTTGAAAGTCTTTACCATCCCATACCGGCTGCATTTGCCCTCGAGTTACGCCTAAAATGGCCACTTCTGGCGCATTTACAATAGGGGTAAATGCTGTTCCACCAATGCCACCTAAACTTGAAATAGTCATACAAGCACCTTGCATGTCCTTTGGTGCTAATTTTCCATCACGGGCTTTTTTACTTAAGTCAGCCATCTCAGCCGCTAAGTCGAAAATACTGATCTTATCAACATCCTTAAAAACCGGAACGACTAAGCCATTAGGTGTTGCAACAGCAATACCTAAGTTAAAGTATTTTTTATAAATCAAACTTTGGCCATCCGCGGATAACGAGGCATTAAACTGAGGGAAATCTTTTAGTGCTGCCGCTAGAGCTTTCATAATAAAAGCAAGGAATGTCACTTTAACGCCTCGCTTTTCACCTTCTAATTTCAAAGATTTCCGGAATGCCTCCATCTCGGTAATATCAGCCGAATCATGATGCGTGACCATTGGAACATTTAACCAAGCGCGTGATAAATTTTTACCCGTTAAACGCTTTATTTTACTGAGCGGCTTTTCTTCAATTTCGCCAAACTTTGAAAAATCAATTTCTGGAATGGGTGGTATACCTGAGCCTTGGCTTTGACCTGAGGAATTCTGGTTCGTTAAAATGCTTTTTACATGCCGGCTAATATCCTCTTTTAAAAGCCTTCCCTTGGGGCCAGAAGCTTGCGATACCGTTGATAGGTCGACCCCTAATTCACGTGCTAATTTTCGTACTGTTGGGCTAGCGTGAGTCTTGCCCGCTGTTTTTGATATAACGACTGTTGAGTCTGCTGGCGCATTAGTGGCTACTACTGGCGCTACCACATTCGTAGTAACCACTTTTTCAGCCTTAGGCGTGCTTGGTTCAGTCGAGCTATTAACGACAACGATCAGTTCACCTTCCGTTATTTTATCGCCCACAGCAACTTTAATGGCTGTCACAGTTCCTGCTGCCGTGGATGGAATTTCCATGCTCGCCTTGTCACTTTCAAGCGTCACCAACGACTGCTCTTGCTCTACCACGTCACCAACGGCAATGTTCACCTCTATCACTTCAACGGCATCAACATCACCAATATCTGGCACCAGAATACTAACATCGCTGCCTTTACTTTCTTTTTTTGCCACTGGCGGCGTGACACTGTCTTCTTTTGCTGGTGTAGCAAGCGTACTTTCCAGCACCGGTTTAAGCCGTACAACAACCGTTCCTTCTGAAACAGAATCACCGTCTTTAACCAACACTTCCTCAACTACCCCTGCCGCTGACGAGGGTATTTCAATACTCGCCTTATCACTTTCTAGCGTGATTAATGCCTGCTCCACTTCGACCGTGTCACCAACAGACACCATCACTTCAATGACATCAACTGCATCAAAGTCACCAATATCCGGCACTGCTACGTCAATTAAACTACTCATTAAATTCTCCTTTGCTTAAATAACGTATTCGCTACACTAACCAAGGCTCAGACCTTGAAACGTCAATTTTATATTTCTTAATGGCTTGCTGAACAATCGCCGGTTTAATTTGCCCGGAATTAGCTAATGCACTTAAAGCGGCTAGCGCTACATAATAACGGTCCACTTCAAAGAAGCTTCGAAGGTTTTCCCGTGTATCTGAGCGCCCAAAGCCATCTGTTCCTAACACGGTGTAGTCTGCAGAAATGTAAGGACGAATTGAATCGGCCAACAAGCGTACATAATCACTTGATGCTACAACAGGCCCTTCTCTTTCAGCAAGACACTGTGCCACATGTGATACTTTTTTCTTAGCCGTTGGGTGGAAACGGTTGGTCCTTTCACACGCTTGCCCTTCTCGTGCTAATTCTGTAAAGCTAGTACAGCTCCACAGGTCAGATTCCACGCCCCAGTCATCTCTTAATAACTCTGCGGCCTCAATCACCTCATTGAAAATAGTTCCTGCACCTAATAACTGTACACGTAATTTGGCCTTCGCCTTGCCTTCTTTAAATAAGTACATACCTTTAATGATGTCAGCTTCTACCCCTTCAGGCATTGCTGGATGAGCATAGTTTTCGTTCATCACCGTTAGGTAATAAAACACATCTTCTTGCTGCTCAAACATTCGTTTTAAACCATCGTGGATGATCACCGTCAATTCATAATTAAAGGTTGGATCATATGAGATACAGTTCGGCACTGAAGAAGCCCACAATAAACTATGCCCATCTTCATGTTGCAAACCTTCACCGTTAAGTGTTGTTCTACCGGCCGTTCCACCTAATAAGAAGCCACGAGCACGTTGGTCGGCTGCTGCCCAAATTACGTCTCCAATACGTTGAAAACCAAACATAGAATAGAAGATATAAAACGGAATCATCGGCACATCATGTGTTGAATAGGATGTTCCAGCAGCGATCCAGTCACACATCCCACCGGCTTCATTAATCCCTTCTTGAAGCACTTGACCGCTCTTTTCTTCTTTATAGAACATCAGTTGTTCAGCATCTTGCGGCGTATATAATTGCCCAACTTGAGACCAAATACCCAATTGGCGAAACATGCCTTCCATACCAAAAGTTCGTGATTCATCTGGCACAATTGGTACAATTCGCCGGCCAATTTCCTTGTCCTTGACCAAGATATTTAGGACACGAACAAATGCCATGGTCGTTGAAATTTCACGCCCTTCCGTTGTACCAGTCAGCATTGCTTTAAAAGCAGACAGCTCAGGAATCTTTAGCGCATCAGATTTTTCTCGCCTAGCCGGTAAGTAGCCTCCAAGGTCCTGACGTTTCTTTTCCATGTACTTTTGCTCAGCTGAGTCTTTATCAAAGGTCAGGTAAGCCAGGTTATCAACGTCCTCATCTGAAATAGGTAAGCCAAACTTATTTCTGAAATGTAACAACGCATTATGGGTCATTTTCTTTTGTTGATGCGTCGTATTTTGGGCTTCGCCAGACTCACCCATACCGTAGCCCTTAATGGTTTTAGCTAAAATAACCGTTGGCTTTTCAGTTTCTTCACAAGCAGCTGTGTACGCTGCAAAAATCTTCGATGGATCATGCCCACCTCGGTTCAATTCCCAGATATCTTTATCTGAGTAATCAGCCACCATGGCTGCCAACTCTGGTGTATTAAAAAATATTTCTCGAACATAAGCCCCATTTTTTGACTTCATGGTTTGGTAATCACCATCCACGCATTCCATCATGCGACGACGAAGGTGCCCATGTGTATCACGTGCCAATAAGGCGTCCCAACGGCGACCCCAAATGACCTTAATAACATTCCAGCCAGCACCACGGAATTCAGATTCAAGTTCTTGGATAATTTTCCCATTACCTCGAACCGGCCCATCTAGACGCTGCAGGTTACAGTTAACAACAAATACTAAATTACCCAGTTTTTCACGCCCAGCCATGCCAATGGCACCTAATGACTCAGGCTCATCGGTTTCGCCATCACCTAAGAATGCCCAAACCTTTCGATCACTGGTTTTAGCAAACCCACGGTCTTCGACATAGCGCATAAAACGGGCTTGATAAATTGCCATAATTGGCCCCAACCCCATTGAAACCGTTGGGAACTGCCAGAAATCAGGCATTAACCAAGGGTGAGGGTAGGATGACAAGCCGCCCTCACCAACTTCTTGGCGGAACTTATCCATTTGTTGCTCAGATAAACGACCAAGCATAAATGCACGAGCATAAATACCCGTTGCAACGTGCCCTTGGACAAAGATTAAATCACCACCATGGGTTTCGCTAGCACCATGCCAAAAGTGGTTGTAACCTACGTCATACAAGGTCGCTGATGATGCAAAACTAGCAATATGCCCACCCACATTAGTGTCTTTATTGGCACGTAACACCATCACCATAGCGTTCCAGCGAACATAGGAACGGATAGTATGCTCCAGCTCGGTATCACCTATGTATTGGGTTTGCTGTGGGATGGAAATGGTATTAACGTAGGCTGTTTCAGCACTAAATGGGATTTCAGCACCGGCTAAACGCGCCTTTGCAATCAAGGTCTCCAGTAAGTAATGCGCCCTTTCCCCGCCTTCTCGTTCAATCACCGACTCAAGTGATTCCAACCATTCTTGGGTTTCTTGTGGATCCTTATCATTAACACCGATAAGGGAAAGAGGATTATTACTCATCATACTGACTCCAAAATAACTTTGTTTTAAAAAACCATCTAATGGTTTCGATAAAGGATTTCATAATATTCAAAACTGCATCCCAAATTGCCATTCTGAACTACACTTCAATTTCAGGGGCCATGCAAATTAAATCAATTTATGCCGGCCTGCTACTAAAACCTACCCTAGAAATAGGGTATATGGGAAGTAAGAA
>JAHRWG010000162.1 GCA_019090295.1 Cycloclasticus sp.
ATTGGAACGCAATCTTTATTTCAAGACAAAGTAGCTTTCTCAACGCTTGGTTTGGTGATTATTGATGAGCAGCACCGTTTTGGGGTTGATCAACGACTAGCTTTACGTGATAAGGGGCTTCGGGGTGAGCTGTTTCCTCATCAATTAGTGATGACAGCGACACCTATCCCTAGAACATTGGCGCAATTAGGCCATGCCGACTTAGATCTGTCTACTATCGATGAGTTACCACCGGGACGAACACCGGTTACGACCTCTGTAATCCCTGTCGAAAAAAGAGACCGAGTCATTGAGCGAATTAAGCAAGGTGTGGCAGATGGGCGTCAGGTGTACTGGGTGTGTACGCTGGTTGAGGAGTCCGAATTACTACAATGCCAGGCGGCAGAAGTGGCAGCAGAGCTTCTGATGACCACCTTGCCAGGTATAAAAGTAGGGCTGGCACATGGGCGAATGAAAGCAGATGAAAAGCAAACAGTGATGGCTAAGTTTAAAGAGAAGGCGCTGGATATTCTTGTGGCAACAACCGTTATTGAAGTTGGGGTTGATGTGCCTAATGCCAGTTTAATGATTATTGAGAACGCTGAACGATTAGGCTTAGCGCAATTGCATCAATTGCGTGGCCGAGTCGGTCGTGGGCAACGTGATAGCCACTGTGTGTTGCTGTACAAATCGCCCTTGTCAAATAATGCAAGTGAACGCCTTTCTATTATGCGCGAAACGACAGATGGGTTTAAAATTGCAGAAAAAGACATGCAGCTTCGTGGCCCTGGTGAGCTACTAGGAACACGACAAGCAGGGTTTATGCGTTTCAAAGTGGCCGATATGCTACGGGATGCAGCTATAATAGAGCAAGTGGCCAATGATGCAGATGAGGTTTTAACGAACGCACCTGAACAGGTCGAGCCACTAATTCACCGATGGCTGGGGAGTTCAGTGGAGTATGTTAACGTTTGATTAGGGGTTTTACTTGAGTCGTATCAATCATTTTTTAATAGAAGAGCCAACGTGGCTTGAAGCGACTCAATGGCCGGCCAGCGCAATACCCAAAAGTGCCTTAACATGGCTGATGGAACCTCGCTCCTTGACGTTAAGGATTAAAAAAACATTCAAACAGGCCTTCAGCCTTAAATTAATTGAGCAAGGCTGGTCTGCACCCATGTTGTCTGAGGCACAATGCTTAAGTGAAACCCTTAATGACGATATGCTAGTCCGTGAGGTGCTATTGCAGCTGGGGCAGCAAACATATGTTTTTGCGCGCACCACGTTACCAAAAAAAATAGTGACGAACGTTGGTGAATTAACCGATCTAGGAAGCAAACCATTAGGTGAAGTTATTTTTGCATACCCTGATCTTAAAAGAACTAAGTTAGAGGTGGCAAAAGTAGCTGCGAAGCAGTTAAAAAAAAGCTTAATACCTGAGCTATCAACTGAGGAGTTTATTTGGGCTCGGCGCAATCATTATCAAATAGAAGAAACAACTTTTCTTGTGAGCGAGTTTTTTTTACCGGCTATTTATAAAACATGAAAATCTTACTGAACAAATCGAATATTAATAATTACGGTGTGCTTATGCGCATTAATAAACCGATTGGCACTTTGTTGCTGCTATGGCCAACCTATTGGGCCTTGTGGGTGGCCAGTAGCGGTCAGCCATCAGTGCTCGTTTTTATCGTCTTTACCTTAGGCGTTATTCTTATGCGCTCAGCAGGCTGTGTTATTAATGACTATGCCGATAGAAAAGTGGACCCTCATGTGGCAAGAACAGAGCTAAGGCCAATTGCCTCCGGAAAGGTAGCGCCTCTAGAGGCATTGCAGTTATTTTGTGTATTAGGGTTGCTCTCATTACTGTTAGTGCTGCTAATGAACCCGTTGACGATATGCTTGTCAGTGGGTGGTATCGTTCTAGCCATCATTTACCCTTATATGAAACGCTATACACATTTACCTCAGCTATTTTTAGGTGCAGCCTTTGGTTGGGCGATCCCCATGGTCTATGCGGCTCAGACAAACAGTGTGCCAGCAATGGCTTGGCTATTATTTACAGCAGCAATTATTTGGGCCGTCGTTTACGACACCATGTATGCAATGGTTGATAGGGAGGACGATTTAAAAATAGGGGTGAAGTCGACCGCTATTTTGTTTGCTGACTTAGATAAAGCCTTTATTGGTTTTTTCCAAGTATTGTTACTCATCGCCTTGCTAATGGTGGGCGATAAAGCAGAGCTTAGTGCTTTCTATTTTACGGGTGTTTTTATAGCTGGGCTATTAATGGTGTACCACCAATACCTAATAAAAGACCGTATTCCTGCAAAGTGTTTTGCGGCATTTTTGCATAATAACTGGCTCGGTTTTACCGTATTTACTGGGCTTGCCTTAGATTATTTATTTAAATAACCCTATTAAGCCCGTGCAAACGCCCATATTTCAACCCGTTCTACACCGGCTTTTTTAAGCACGTTAGCAATTTCATTAGCGGTTGAACCGGTGGTGACAACATCATCAACAATGGCGATAAAATCAG
>JAHRWG010000163.1 GCA_019090295.1 Cycloclasticus sp.
AAGTTACCGATCGCTCCAATTAACGAAATACTGTTAATATTTAACATGGTTGAGCTAAATGAAACGTCCTGATCGATATCGAGCAACGCCGACTTCTCTAAACAAAGTGACGCTAGCTCCTCAACAAAAACACCTATCTCAACCGGGCTTTTTATGAGTGCTCCCGTGTGCGCATAACTCAGCATATTGCTTACTTGCGCGCTTAGTCTCTCTAATTGATCAAGTAAATGAGAGTAGGCACTTGAATTTTCTGCACTTGCGTTATCGTCCATTAGCTGGGATGCGTACAACAAGGCAGACGACAGAGGTGTTCTTATTTGATGGGCAAGGGATGCTGCAAACTCTCCCATTTCAGCCAGTTTTTTTGAATGATTTGATTGATGCTCTGTGTTGCTCGTCAATATTATGACGCAGCCCAAATTATCATTTAAATTGATCGAGGTAAGGCTAATATTTCTCTTACCTTGAAGTAAAAATTGGTTATGCATTTTACCGGTACTAACCAGTTCCTCGGCTTTCACGTCAGACCAAAACTCTCCAACCAAGGATCGGCTAAACCATTGGCAGGCACAAGCATTCACTTTAATCACTTGTTGCTGAGGATTTAAAACAAGAATAGCACCTGAAACACTCTCAAAAAGCCCAACGACTAACTGTTCTAATTGCTTATTTTCATGTTGATATTGAGCATTGTCAGCTCTTAATATCTGCATTTTTTCACGAATTGATCGCGACTGATTAGAATGAGCGGCCTGTTTAGATACTGGACTCAACAATGCAGCGGCTTCTGCCTGCAAGCATTCGTTTGATGTTCCCCGTTTCGTTAAGCTTAGATTCATTGTTCATTGTGTTTAGTTAGTTACACAATGAGTAATGCTAGAATCATGCCATATTTATTTTACTTTAGAAACAGTCACTTAGAATGCTATTTTTTATATAAGTCAATTTTACGGCGCTTATTCTTGCCGATTAAGCTCATGTTTTCGCATTTTCTCAACCAGTGTTGTGCGTCGCATATTGAGCTTTTTTGCAGCATGGGCAACCACACCTTGTGTTTCATCCAGTGCTTGCTGAATAAGAGTGCCTTCTAGCTGGTATAAATGCTCTTTAAGGTCCAGTCCAGACTCAGGAAGAATCCCCGCGAGTGGCGCATTGGGTCTATGAGCTGTTAACTGATCAGTGGCTGTGTCTACCCCATTGGTTTCAGCCCCTTCAATTTTATCAGCTCCCTCTGAGCCAGTCTCGACAGACCCTACGTAGCGTTGAAATTTTTCAGGTAAATCTTTTGTATCGACAACACTAAAAGCGTGGGTAATGGATAATCGCTCAACCAAATTAGATAGTTCACGCACGTTGCCTGGCCAATTGTGCTGAGATAAGGCTCTTAGTGCGGCGGAGGTAAACCTAACAGCTCCCTGCTGTTGCTGCTCTACACGTTGAACTAGTTCACTGATTAACATTGGTATATCTTCAACACGGTCTCGCAAAGGAGCAATCGTAATGGGGAAAACATCTAAACGATAAAATAAATCTTCACGGAAATTACCTTTTTCTATTTCAGCGTGTAAGTCTCTATGTGTGGCGGCCAACACTCTAACATTGCAATGAATAAGCTTATTCCCCCCGACTCTTTCGAAGGTTCTCTCCTGTAGGACACGCAGTAGCTTCACTTGCATTTGCATAGGCATATCACCTATTTCATCCAAAAATAATGTCCCACCTTCTGCTAATTCAAAGCGCCCTTGCCTTGCCGTTAACGCACCAGTAAACGCACCTTTCTCGTGACCAAATAATTCACTTTCGAGTAACTCACCGGGTATCGCCCCACAATTAATCGGTACAAATGCTCTTTTCCCACGTGCGGAATGATCGTGAATATTTCGAGCAATAACTTCCTTCCCCGTCCCAGATTCACCCAAAATTAACACAGTAGCCTCTGAATCACACACCTGCTGAATAAGCTCTCTAACCCGATTTATTTCTTGGCTATGACCAACTAAACTTCGAAATAATTCTTTTGACCTCTTTGAGACTTTTTCGTCCAATTCACTTTGTGTTAATTGCCGTTGACGAAGAACACCCATAAAAGCTTGATAGTTAGTCGGCCACTCCAGTGGTATAATATGGTTTGACAGTGTTTTGGGTATCTTAGCTGATTGGCCTTTATTGTAGATATAAATACAAGGATGCTGCGCAGCACGGCTAAAATAACGCTGCATAGTATCACTTGATAAATCCACTCCCTCGGTCAATAAAACAAGGGCAGAGGGTGCTTTAGTAGACTCTTTTTGAAGCTGATCAACCGCCAATGTCGCTACCTTATAATCTAGGAAGCACATAACGGCCTCTATTTCAGAGCAACTACTTTTATTACCGTCAACCAACAATATTTTTTGTAACGCCATTTGATCAACCCTTTTGAGCTTCATTAGAACAACTCGGCCAGTATGTCAAAAAACCGTCACGCTTGCAGTTTTTTTTATACATGAAGGCTCTTGTTTTTAACAACTAGAATTATAACTTGACACTTAAACGAACACGTTTTAGAACAGGGTTATACTTAACTTATATAAAATCTTTCTGTGACCCACTTATCCCTTACGTTTCTTTTTAGCTTACTGGCCATACTGATTCTTTTATCCGCTTTTTTTTCTGGGTCGGAAACAGCCCTTATGCGTATCAACCGTTATCGCTTGCTGCACCTTGTAAAACAGGATCATCGAGGAGCAAAACTTGCTTATAAGCTTTTGCAGCAGCCCGACCGTTTAATTGGTCTAATTCTGCTGGGGAATAACTTTATCAATATCTTTGCCTCATCTATTGCCACCATTATCGCTTTACGTTTATATGGTGAATCAGGTATTGCCATAGCTGCGGGTTTATTAACATTTATTATTCTAATTTTCTCAGAAGTTGCTCCTAAAACCTGGGCAGCAAGCCACCCAGAAGGGCTTGCATTTCTCGCTTCACATGTTTACACACCGTTACTTAAAGTTTTATACCCCTTAGTTTGGATTATTAATAAACTGGCTAACTGGTTACTTAAAATCTTTGGTATTAGCTCTAATAATGATACCCCTCCTATGCGCCATGAAGAGTTGAAAACAGTCGTTAGTGAAGCAGGCGAACTAATACCAGATGAGCACAAAAAAATGTTATTAGGTATTTTAGACCTTCAGCAAGCAACCGTTGAGGACATCATGACCCCGATTAGTGAAGTTCATGGCATTGATTTAGACAGCCCAATTAGCGAGATAAAAAAGCAATTTGCCAACGCTGCATACTCTAATTTACCAATTTTTAAAACAAACCTAGACAGCATTAGTACATACGTCAGAGTGAAAGATGCCTTAAGCTTAATGAATACTCCTGAGTTTAATTTAGATAGCTTTCTTGGTCTTCAACGTAATGCCTATTACATTCCAAATCACACTAGCCTCTATCAACAATTAATTAACTTCCAACAAAATAAACAACGCTTAGCGATCGTCGTTGATGAATATGGTAATATTTTAGGTCTAATTAGTTTGCAAGATGTCCTTGAAGAGGTCATTGGGGAGTTTACGACCGATCCCTCTGATAGCTCACCGGATATTCAAAGACAAACCGATGGGGCTTTACTGGTTAGTGGCAACATTACCATTCGTGAGCTTAATCGCTCGTTAGCTTGGAACTTACCAACCGATGGCCCTAAAACGCTAAATGGTTTGATTTTAGAATACCTTGAGTCTATTCCAGAACAAGGAACTAGCTTAAAACTGTATACGCACCCCATGGAGGTCATCCAGATGGAGGAAAACAGCGTTAAATTAGCTAAATTTCAGGCTAAATAAGTACTATTTTACTTGTGTCACCTATACTTACCAAAATTTAACAATAAGTCACCATGCCTAAATTAACCCTCAATTTCAATAACAGAGTCATCGATAGCTTTACGATTGAATCACCTATAACAACCATTGGGCGGGACTCCTCTAATACCTTTTGCATTGATAGTTTAGCCATTGCCCCTAACCACCTCAAGGTGACCAATATTGAGGGAGAGTATTTTATTGAAGGCCTTTCCGAGCAATTCCCTATCTTTATTGCTAATAAAAAAGTTCAACGCCAGCCATTAGTGTCGGGTGACATCATCTCTATTGGCAAACATACCCTAGTTTTCTCAACGGCTGACAATGCTGAGGGAGCAGGCAGAAACACAGCCGACTACGCTAGTGAGGCGCCTCTTTCGACAACCAAAAACAAACAAGAAATGGGGTACTTACAACACTTAAACGGTGAAAGTATTGGCCTTGTGATCAACTTAGACAATGCTGTTAGTGAATTAGAATTTAATGGTAATAATGTGGCTCTTATCGCTAAAAGACAAACCGGCTATTACCTTTCTAGGTTACTTGATGGCGTGGATATTGCCATTGGTAGCAAGCCTGTTGATGATGAAGTACGACTAACGGATAATGCAAAAATACACGTTGCTAAAAATAAGTATTTATTTTTCTACGGATAATTTAGCCGTCATTACGCTTATATAATGACCCAAGAGTGTCATAACTGTTAAAGAAGCTCTAATGCATCACTTAACATGCTCATTGGGTATATTTTAAGGCCCTTAACCCCACCTTTAGGAATATTGCCTTTAGGTGCTAACGCCACATTGAAGCCATGTTTTACTGCCTCTCGTAACCGCTCTTCTCCATTAGGAACTGGGCGAACTTCACCAGATAAGCCCAACTCACCAAAAACAACCCAGTCTTTTGCAATATTCTTACCTTTAAAACTTGAAAGCAAGGCTGCTACAACGGCTAAGTCCCCGCCTGTTTCCATCACTCGCAACCCACCCACAATATTGACAAAAACATCTTGGTCCAATAAAGAGCAGCTCCCATGGCGGTTTAGGATAGCGAGCAGCATGGCTAATCGATTCTGGTCCATTCCTACCGTTATTCTC
>JAHRWG010000164.1 GCA_019090295.1 Cycloclasticus sp.
CTGTTCTTAATATGACCTAGCTCCCCTTGGTATTCAAGCCTCTCTCTTACATCAATAATAAAAGGAGGTGCATTGCTTTCAAGCTTGCTTTTAACCATAGATGGTTCGACCTGAAGCACTTTATTAAGCTCGGCCAGTAACGGGAACTTTAAGCGGTCGTCATCCACTTCGCTTTGATTAATCTGCAGAACCTCTTGGATTCGTTCAGGCAACGGCAGGTTAAGTTTTGCCATAATATCAATGTATTCTTCCTTGGTTTTACCGGCGATACGCGGGTTTTTTTCTTTCTCATCACCAACCGTCGACTCGGTATTACCTCTGTAATCATGCCCCGGGAAAAGCCGTGTGTTATCAGGCAGTGTAAAAACCTTATTCACAATGGAGTCATATTGATCGGCTGCACTGCCACCTGCAAAGTCTGCTCGACCTGTCCCTTGGATTAATATCAGGTCGCCTGTCAGTATGCGATCATTGTTCACGTAAAAACTGATACTGTCAGGTGTATGGCCCGGTGTATGCAGTACATTTATGGCAATGTCGCCAACGCGTAGTTCATCACCTGTATTCAAGTACCCATCAACATTAGGCTGCGGAGATGACTCGTGCATAAAAACTTTGGTTCCTGTTAGGCGTCGCAGGGCGGTACAAGCTGAACGGTGATCGGCATGTGTATGCGTATCAGCTACAAAGTCCAACGTTAATCGGTGATAAGCTAACACCGCTAAATAACGGTCTATATACTGCTCAATGGGGTCAATAATGGCTGCACGACCCGCCTTAAGGTCAGCTATAAGGTAAGACTTACATTGAATATTATTGAGTTCTTGAAAAAACATACCCGCCTCTTATTGCTAATTGTCATTAACTTATTCTATATTCACCTATCCAATCAATTCAAGCCTTATTCATTTAACCAGCCAATTTCTTTCGCTGTTTTAGGCCCAAGTACCACTCCTTTAAGAGAATCAGGCATGATTGCCTCCGTCAGACTCAATGGTATTTTACCCGCCATTATTTCTGCTTTAGTTTGCTGGTACTTGTGCTTAGGGATTGCAAAACCATCTGGAAAAATGGGTTGCCCCGTTTGTAAATTATACTTATCTGTAGCGCCAATGGTGTGCAGCACTTCATGAGCAATAACAATATTATTTTTTTCACGGTAAGCCTGCCCCGCATAGCCATTCACTACGCCAATTAACCCTTTCTGCAAACCCAGTGAATGAGCTAAACGCTTGTTTTCATCCATTTGATGATAACGGATAAATAAGTTGACTGACTGTTGTGTACTGCCACTTGCGTAGCGGTACGACCAAATTCGTAACCGTAAACTCCACAAAGCAATCACTAATATATTCGAACTGCTTGGAGCTGGTGGTGGTTGCCGATCAATAACGGGCATTAGAAATACTTCAACTGGCACTCGGTCTAAATCTGAATAATGACGCCACTCTCGTTGAAAAAAAGCTTCAACATTTTTAAAGTCATTCTCGCCTAGGGTACTAATATAGTTGTCAGTCAATAATTGACCGTCGGCGTTAATTGGATAAATGAGGACGGGCAATGTGTTGGCCCAGGAAGTGCTCTCTAAGCGCTGTATTTTTGTGTAGAACGCACTAAAAACTAGGATTAACAGTAAGATAATAATTCTAAATTTTTTCATCAGTAGACAACTTTTTTAGCATTCCTCATTGTAACCCCCTTGTCAGACTCGTTTATAATATTCCAACAGCATCGTATCCCTAGGGAAAACACGGGGATCGCACCTGACAACAATGTTAACGTATTGCTTAGCCTATTAGCTGACAATATCGAACAAAGCAAGGATAACTGATGGGACACCGACTTTCTAAAATATACACTCGCACAGGAGATACAGGCACCACCGGTTTGGGTGATGGTAGCCGCGTCGAAAAAGATGCCTTACGCGTTGATACCTATGGCACAGTAGATGAGCTTAATAGCCATCTTGGAGTTGTTATAGCCCTATGCACCGATGAGTTAATTATTAAACAGCTCCTACAAGTACAACACGACTTATTTGATCTAGGTAGTGAGCTTTGCTTGCCTGGCTATGCTGCTATTGAAGATGCCGACATTCTTCAACTTGAGCAATTACTAGACGCGCACAATGATAAACTGCCAGCTCTGAAAGAGTTTATTTTACCTGGTGGTAACCATGTTGCTGCTAGCTGCCATGTTGCACGTAGCGTTTGTCGTCGCGCAGAAAGGCTGGCCGTCAGTCTGGCACGGGAAGAGAACATTCGTTTACCGGTTATTAAATACCTAAACCGTTTATCTGATGTGTTATTTGTTATCGCACGGGTTTTAGCGCGGCAAGATGGTGACAACGAAGTGCTTTGGGATAAAAGTCGCCGACAACCTTTAATTGAGAGTTAAAAAATGAAAATTCTACTGGCCAACCCTCGCGGGTTTTGTGCAGGCGTTGATCGCGCCATTGAAATTGTTGACCGTGCATTAGAACTGCTCGGCAAACCTATTTATGTGCGTCACGAAGTGGTTCACAATCGTTTTGTTGTTGAAGGCTTAAAGAAAAAAGGGGCTGTTTTTGTTGATGAATTACACCAAGTCCCCGATGACTCAACCGTTATTTTTAGCGCTCACGGTGTCTCTAAAGCCGTTGAAAACGAGGCAAAACAACGAGGCTTAAATGTGTTTGATGCTACTTGTCCACTGGTGACTAAAGTGCATATGGAAGTGGTCAGCAGTGCCAAGAAAGGCCATAGTGTTATTTTAATTGGTCATAAAGGGCACCCAGAGGTAGAGGGAACCATGGGGCGCTATGAACAACAAGCGCCAGAGGCACAAATTCACCTAGTAGAGTCTCCAACTGATGTCTTGCAGCTTCAGCTCCCATTAGAAACACAGCTTTCATATGTTAGTCAAACAACCTTATCAATGGATGATACTCACTCAATTATTGATGCATTACGTAGCCGCTTTCCTAATATTGCAGGCCCTAAAAAGAGTGATATTTGTTATGCCACGCAGAACAGGCAAGATGCTGTGAAAGAGCTGGCCCAACATTCAGACTTATTACTGGTCGTCGGCTCACCAAACAGTTCAAACTCAAACCGATTACGAGAAATTGCAGAAAAACTAGGTAAACCGGCTTATTTGATAGACGGTGCCGATGATATTGATAAGAAGTGGTTAACGGGTATTGAACAAGTAGGCGTTACCGCTGGGGCATCTGCACCCGAAAAACTGGTTCAACGTGTCGTCACTCAACTTCAACAATGGGGTGGAGAAACGGTGACTGAAAACCCAGGAATTCTAGAAAAAGTGACATTTTCTTTACCGAAGGCCTTACAGAAATAAACACTTCACCAATAAAAAAGCGGGCCCGTTAAAGGGCCCGCTTTAAAACAAACAACTATGCTTTAAGGCTTAAAGGCGTTCCCACAAAGCGGCTAGGCCTTGTCCACCACCCACGCAAAGGGTTGTTAGAGCATACTTACCTTGAACCCGTTCCAATTCGTGTAGCGCTTTAACCACAATAATATTGGCAGAGGCACCGATCGGATGCCCCAGTGAAATACCACTGCCATTCACATTAACCTTGTCCATAGGCAGCTTAAGTTCACGACAAACTGTCAGTGCTTGCGCAGCAAATGCTTCATTCACTTCAAACACATCTATATCATCTATACTCAAGTCGGTTTGAGCTAAAATATCATGCACTGCGGGTATCGGGCCAATACCCATAATATCAGGTGCAACACCTGCTTCAGCATAAGCCACCAAACGCGCCATAGGCTTCAAGCCCTGAGCCTCTGCTGCTGTCTTTTCCATCAGCACCATGGCTGATGAAGCATCATTAATACCCGATGCATTTCCAGCCGTCACTGAACCATCTTTTTTAAAGGCTGGGCGCATACCCGCTAGTTTTTCTAAAGAAATATCAGCACGTACATGTTCATCTTTATCAAAAACAATCGTCCCTTTTCGACTCTTAATTTCAACTGGCACAATTTGGCTATCAAAACGCCCTTCAGCTTGCGCACGTGCAGCATTTTGATGACTGGTAACGGCTAAAGCATCTTGGTCTTCACGTGAAATATTGAATTGATCCGCTAGGTTTTCAGCAGTCATTCCCATATGCCCTGCACCAAATGGATCCGTTAGGCCTGCTACCATCATGTCAATCAGCTGACCATCACCCATTTTTTGTCCCCAACGTGCTGCGGGTAAGGCATAAAAAGTATTACTCATCGACTCAACACCGCCAGCAATAGCAACTTCATGTCGGCCAAGCATAATGCCTTGCGCAGCGTCGATGATAGCTTGCATTCCACTACCACATAATCTGTTAACTGCATGACAAGTGGTTTCTTGAGGGATACCTGCCTCAATTTGAGCAACTCTTGCCGTATAAGGTGAACACGTTTCAGCGGGTAATACTGTTCCCATAATAACAGTGGCAACATCTGAAGGGGCAATGCCGGCTCTTACTATGCTTTCTTTTAAGGTAACGGCGGCTAATTGGCTCGGGGCAACTGATTTCAAACTACCACCAAAGTCTCCAATCGCTGTTCTAACGGCGCTTAAGACCACTACTTCTTTAATATCACTCATACATTGCTCCACCATATCGGTTATGCTTATAAAATTCTTATTATTATAGCTGCGACGCAGCAAAAATGCACCATGCGACGACCTCCAACACAACACGTTACCAGTTGTTCTAACGCCGGTTTACATCAACTGGCGTATACCGATTGGGGTGATACGGCTAATCCACAGGTTTTAATCTGCGCCCACGGTTTAACACGCAATAAACACGACTTTGATGCCTTAGCCCAACAGCTATCAGCGCAAAGGCGCGTGATCTGTTTTGACTTTCCTGGCCGAGGCGATAGTGACTGGCTTGCAAACAAAACCGCGTATGAGTACCAGCAATACGTGGTCGATGCTATGGTCATGTTGGCTCGTAGTGGCGTAACCCAGATAGACTGGCTAGGAACCTCTATGGGGGGGATATTGGGCATGCTGATTGCTTCCATGCCAGCATCACCTATTCGTCGTTTAATTATCAATGATGTTGGCCCTTTTATCCCAAAGGAGGCCCTTAGGCGCATTGCTGACTATGTAGGAAAACAGCCCGTTTTCAACACGGCCGCTGAGCTTAATGCCTACATGCGAACAACGTATTCCAGTTTTGGTCGCTTGCCTGATCAGCAATGGGACGACTATTGCCAGTTTGGTCAACGACAACTCGACAATGGACAGCTCACATTAAATTATGACCCTGATATCTCTATCGCCTTTAAAGAAGCCCCTCTTGATGATGTTAATTTATGGCCTGTATGGGAGTCCATTCATCAGCCATGTTTAGTGGTTCACGGTGAAGATTCTGACCTATTAAGCAGGGAAACGGCTCATAAAATGCACCTAACGGGGCCAAAGGCCGATATCCTCCGTATCCCAAAAACAGGGCATGCACCCGCTTTGGCCAACATAGCCGATATCACGGCTATACAAAATTGGCTTAACACGGCTAATATTTCCAGCGCCCTTTAGAAGATAACCACCTTAAAAAGCCACTTCTAATAGGCTCTTGCCCTGTTAGTAGATACCCTAGCGTATGGACGTTAAACAAGCTGGCCTCAAAGATATACTTATCACTGGGCTTGATGCAAAATAAAATTTCATCTTCCGTCATTAGCTTGATATTGTTAGAGGGCATTACTTTGATGGTTTTCCCTCGTTTATGGACCATCGGTACGATGTTTAAAAAGTCATTCCTATTCGATGGATCTCGACAAATATCCCCTAAAAGAACTTCTGTTTGCTCAAATAGTTTCTGGTAGACCCCTGGGGCTTTTTTCTGCGTAATCGCATATGTTTTGATAACCGGTGAGTTCCCGCCTACTTCAAGCGAAAAGCGGTTATTAATATCCGCTAATAATGATGGGTCGTTTTCATACAACAACCTTAAGTGGCTAAAAAATGCACGGAGAAGTGGTGCCGTTAGCATAAATAAAACCATTCGAGCAATCACCAAGCTAGGTTGCATAATGAAGTCGACATTTGCCTTTTTAAACAGCACTTCATTTGCATGTTTATTCTGGCGGACGATAGAAAATAATGAGGGGTTATACTTATTCGCTTGGTGGATCATACTTAGGTTAAATGTATCATTCCCAGTACCTGCAATTAAACCCACACAGTCTTTTAAGCCCGCTTTTTCTAGGTTTTCTAAATTGGCTCGGCCCAAAACAGCTTGATCACTAATGTCTTCAATACGAGCAGATATAGGTTCCACAACCGTCAGGTCAATCCCCTTCGCAGAAAGCTTTTTGAAGACAATGCTTCCCATGCGCCCATGCCCACATAAAATCCACTTACCACCTTTCAATGGGCAAATATTACGGTCTAGTACAAAACCGGGTGTGCCAGACATCCATTCATTCAGCATTTGAATGCTAGGGTTATAAATAATCATCCCAAGGTAGCTGGCAAAAACACGGAATGGGTCTACCACGTGGATATCCCCACCCACTGCCAATATTTCATCTTCATTTTCTAACGAGGTTGACCGGCAAATAATCTTAATATCAGGCCGTAATATTCTAGCTGACACGGCTATTTTTAAATTCGCCTCCTCGTCATTCGAAAGAATCAATATACCTATGCAGATACCCCTTTCAATCCCAGCATCAATTAGATACCTAGGTAGTGTCGCATTCGCGCACAGCCCAAGGACTTTCGTTTGATAATCACGCAAGTCTAGCGCTTTAATTCTCTCATCGTCTTCATCCAGCACCACGGCCGACAAACCCGCATTGGTCATGCCTCGTAGCAATAGACTGCCGGTATCACCAAAACCACACACTAAGTAGTAATCATTGGTTTTTTTGCTAACCGATCTAATAAATGCTTCTTCTGCTATGGCTGACTGTAAGTGTGGGTTTTTTATTAGAGTGACTATTTTCCCAACCGTATACAGCCATGTCATCACGCTTAAATATAGGCTAACAATGGCCCAAATTCGCTGCCCATTGCTAAACGGCATGGGTAATTCACCAAAGCC
>JAHRWG010000165.1 GCA_019090295.1 Cycloclasticus sp.
AGCGCATTAGGTGAGAGTAAACGGTGAAAATAGCGGCAATGCCGATCTGTCCATTCCATCATGGGTGCGACAGATAACTGTCGTGATATTTCTAGCTCGGTAGGATCTGCAGAAAGCATGTTGGCATTAGTGTACATATTTTAGACTCTTCCAACCTTTCAGCACCGATTATTCTTGTTTGCTAAAAACTAAAGGTTAGCTTAGAACTATATGAATTAGAAATTAATAATGGATTATACGAGACCCTCTGCAAGTCCCGAGGTTATAGGTGAATAAAATAAATCGACCACTCAGTCATCGAACCGGTGACATTTCAAACTATGCATTAATTAACTAGGCTAACCTTTAGCCTAGTTAATTAAATAGTTCATTAGCCAACAATTGCTAGTAGTACACCAGCAGCCACAGCAGAACCAATAACCCCTGCCACATTTGGCCCCATAGCATGCATTAATAAGAAGTTGTGCGGATTAGACTCTTGCCCAACTTTGTTAACAACACGTGCAGCCATTGGCACGGCAGAAACACCTGCAGCCCCGATGAGTGGATTGACCTTACCACCGGTTAATTTATGCATTACCTTACCCATCAAAACACCACCTGCGGTGCCAATAGAGAAAGCCACCATTCCAAGTACCAAAATACCAAGTGTCTCTGGGGTTAGAAATTTATCTGCTGATAGTTTTGAGCCCACTGATAAACCAAGGAAAATAGTCACAATATTAATCAGTTCATTTTGAGCAGTTGAGCTTAAACGGTCAACCACACCACTTTCTCGCATTAGGTTACCTAATGCCAACATGCCTATTAGTGGTGCCGAGGCGGGTAAAAACAAAATGACTACCGTTAATATGGTAAGTGGAAATAAAATCCTTTCTTTCTTACTCACGTGGCGCAAGTGCTTCATTTCTACTTTTCGTTCAGCCTCTGTGGTTAGCGCACGCATGATAGGTGGCTGAATAAGCGGAACTAATGCCATGTAGGAATATGCGGCTACGGCAATGGCACCCAACAAGTCAGGGGCTAATTTGGAGGCTAAAAATATTGCGGTTGGTCCATCCGCACCACCAATAATAGCAATTGCTGACGCATCAGATAAGCTGAACTCCATTCCAGGAATAAAATTCATTGCTAGAGCGCCAATCAAGGTTGCAAAAATACCAAACTGAGCAGCAGCTCCAAGTACCAATAAGCTTGGCATTGCAATAAGTGCTCCAAAGTCAGTGAGAGCACCTACCCCCATGAATATTATCAGCGGAAACAAGCCCGTATCTACACCCATGTGGTACAAAATACCAAGCATTCCATCTGGGCCACTAATACCCGCTAAAGGGATGTTAGCTAATATTCCACCAAAACCGATCGGTAGTAATAGCAAAGGCTCGAACTCTTTTGCAATGGCAAGATAAATGAGCAAAAGCCCAACTACTATCATCACCAATTGCCCAATTCCTATGTTCGAGAGACCTGTTGATTGCCAAATTTGTAATATGCCACTTTCCATTATTTTACACCTAGCTAATTAAAATTAAAGGTGCGCCTGCCGGAACAGATTCGCCTTCTTTAACAAAAATATCTGAAATTTGGCCTTCGATATGCGCTCTTATTTCAGTTTCCATTTTCATAGCTTCGAGAATAATAGCAACATCGCCTTCATGTACATCATCGCCTGTTGCAACGGCTATTCTTACAATATTCCCGGCCATCGGTGATAGCAATGGTTCATTCTGAGTTAAACCCACTGATGCTTCTTTTTTAACGGCTGGTTTTGTTTTTTGCCCTCCAGCTGCAGTCACACTCTCTATCGTTCCAGAAAGTCCCACTTCTACTTGGTAGACTTTTCCTTCAACACTCACATCGTAAGTTTCGCTGCCTGTTGGTGTACTGGCAACAACTTGCCCGTTAGGTACCGGTTCAAATGCGTCTGGGTTGTGTCTGTTTTTAATAAATTCCAAACCAACTTGTGGGAAAAGTGCATACGTCAGTACGTCATCAACTTCCTCATTCGCAAGCTCCAAGCCATCTTTTTCAGCCTTTTGCTTAAGCTCTGTTGTCAACTTATCAAGTTCATCTTCAATAAGGTCTGCTGGACGGCACGTAATAGCTTCAGCACCATTTAACACGGTTGCTTGAAGTTCAGAATCCACAGCTGCCGGTGTTTGACCATACTCACCTTTAAGAACACCTATGGTTTCTTTTGATACAGATTTATAACGCTCACCCATTAGTACATTCATTACCGCTTGAGTACCAACAATCTGTGAGGTAGGTGTTACTAGTGGTAAATACCCTAGGTCTTTTCGCACTCTAGGAATTTCTTCTAACACTGCATCAATTTTATCTGCCGCATTTTGCTGCTTTAGCTGACTTTCAAGGTTAGTCAGCATTCCACCTGGTACTTGTGCGATTAGAATGCGCGAGTCCACACCCCGTAAGGAGCCTTCAAACTCAGCATACTTTGGCCTTATTTCTCTAAAGTATGCAGCAATTTCTTCAACTTGGTTAATATCCAATCCTGTTGAACGCTCAGTTCCCTCTAACATAGCAATAAAGGTTTCTGTTGGTGAATGGCCGTATGTCATACTCATTGATGAAATAGCCGTATCGAGCATATCTAAGCCAGCATCGACTGCTTTCAAACAAGTAGCTACACTCATGCCTGTTGTCGCATGACTGTGAAGGGCAATTGGTATATCACATTCTGCCTTGAGGCGTTTCACTAACTTCTCGGCATCATATGGTTTTAACAAACCTGCCATGTCTTTAATAACAATTGAGTGGCAACCTTGGTCTTCTAACTTTTTACCCATCACCACCCAACCATCGAGTGTATGTACAGGGCTTTCAGTATAAGAAATGGTACCTTGGGCGTGTTTTCCAACATCAATGGTTGCTTTGATTGCCGTTTCAAGGTTTCGAACATCGTTCATCGCATCGAAAATACGAAAAACATCCATTCCATTTTCAGCGGCTCGCTCAACGAATCGTTGAACAACGTCGTCTGCATAATGTCTATATCCTAAGAGATTCTGTCCTCTAAGCAACATTTGTTGCTGTGTATTTGGCATAGCCTTCTTCAATAGGCGCAATCTTTCCCATGGGTCTTCGCCAAGGTAACGAATGCAGGCGTCAAATGTTGCCCCACCCCATGTTTCCAACGACCAGTAGCCCACTTTATCCAGCTTTTCAGCAATGGGTAGCATGTCGTCTATTCTTAGACGTGTTGCAAATAGTGATTGATGAGCATCGCGTAGCACGACATCGGTAATTTTTAGTGGATTAGCCATAATTTGTATTTATTTAGAGCGAAAACGTTGAACAGCTACCGTAATAGCTTCCATAATATTTTCATCAATTTTAGTTAACTGTTGTGCTTTGTGTAAGCTGCGAGCCTCAGACTCCACCTCTAACTTCATTATTATTGAAGAACTAACTTTTAGCACAACGACCAATAAACTTAGGATAAAGAAAACCATACCCATCCCAAGTAACATTAAATTTACGCCCTCTGCGAGCAGATCTGAAATATTCATTTTTTAATTATAATCTATAATGCATTGCAAAATATACGCTAATCTTCCTCGTTAAATAAAATTATACAATTTAACGATGATACCGCCCCTATCACATTAGCTAAAACGCCACATTAGCGTATCAGCCCCTGATCCTCCCCCCTTACCTCGGTCGTCTGCCTCATTCTGCTCTTTTTTCTCATCAATCACAGCCTCCTTTTTTTTAATTCCTCCAATTAGCTTTTCCATTGCTTTTTTCTGACCGTTTTTTTCCTTTAATACTTGCTGGTGCTCATTAATTTTCATATTGCCCTGTCTCTTATACACATCTGAC
>JAHRWG010000166.1 GCA_019090295.1 Cycloclasticus sp.
ACCGAGATCTACACCCTAGAGTTCGTCGGCAGCGTCAGATGTGTATAAGAGACAGATCATATAAAGGGTGAACTTCAAAACCACTTAAGCCGCTAATAGGTGTTTCTGTCCATTGCCAAGCATTACCAATTAAATCGTAAAATTCACCGAATTTAAAGTGATCAACTGGGCAAGCAGACGCCCAATGCTCAAGATTTATATTGCCAGGAGCTATGTCCCACTCAGGTTGATTAGGGACGGAGTGCGTCGTATGTAAATGCTGCCACTGATCTTCAGTCGGTAAGCGAATGGGTTTTGCTGTTTTCTCGCTAAGCCAATTGCAAAACGCTTTGGCTTCAAGGTAATTAATTTCCACTGGCCAGCTCCAAGGCATTTCTTGTTCGGCCAGCAAGGTGCGTAAAAGATAAGTACCTTCCTTTTTACGCCAAAATAAGGGGTGCTCAGGTTTTATGTATTTAACCCATTGCCAGCCTTCGTCGGTCCAGTACTTGTTTTTATGGTAACCGCCCTCTTGGACAAATACCAAAAACTCAGCATTTGATACGAGGTATTGACTGGCAGAGAATGCCTCAACATCAGATTTTTTCTCACCGTACTCACAGTCCCACCCAAAGGTGTTGCTGTCACGCTCTTTACCCAATGTGACTTGGCCAGCGGCAACAGGAATGAGCTGATTGACGGGCGCGCTGCCATGGTGTGGGCAAACGGTCCAAGTAGGGTGTGATTGCAAATGCTTTAAAGGCATTTGTCGAATAATAGCCGAGGAGGTTTCTATATGGATACGCTGATGCTCAATGCCCATTAATATGGGCCAAAACTCGCTGTCCCATGTAATGGGCAAGTTAAGCTCTAGGGTATCAATGAGTGAATTGAGAAGTTCCAACACAGTTTGACGGTATTGGCGGACATCATCGATCTTCGGCCAGTCATAGTTTTTTTCATCCAAATCATCCCAGGACATTTCATCAACACCGATCGCAAAGATTGACTCAAAACGTGGGTTGACGCGCTGTGATACTAAAGAGGCAAGGCTGAGCTTATTAATAAAAAAAGCAGCTGTATGTCCGTAGTAAAAAACCAAGGGGTGACGAAGCCTCTCTGCTCGAAGGTAAAAAACATCGTCATGGTTAAGGGTCTGGTATAAATGCTCCTCTAAAAGAAAAGTCTGCTGGAGATAGGCTTTTATCTCTGCTCGTTTTTGTTCGACTGTTCCCGTGTTGAGCAGGATTGTTCGAGTGACCTCAGTGTCCAACATCTCATCCTTGTTTAGTGCAGCAACCATTATCATATCCCGTGGTATTTTTCTCTTAGTGTATACCGACCTTATGCGTAGAAAAAGCCATACATGGGTATTTTAATGCCCATAGATCATTCGGGGTAACCAGGTAGCTAAGTCCGTCCAGACGGCTAGTAGAGCTAAAAGCCCAAGTTGAATAAGAATAAAAGGTACGACCCCTTTGTATATTTGACTTGTTTTGATGGTGTCTGGTGCAACCCCTCGCAAATAAAACAGAGCAAAACCAAACGGGGGCGTTAAGAAGGAGGTTTGCAAGTTTAATGCAATCATAATTCCTAGCCAGATAGGGTCAACCCCCATGGTTAATAAAATAGGCGCAACAATAGGAACAACCACGAAGGTGATTTCAATAAAATCTAAAACAAAGCCAAGCAAAAACATCACTAGCATGACAACTAGCATGGCCCCAAAAACACCGCCTGGTAAGCCGAGTAAGAGCTCCTCTATAAATGCATCGCCACCAAAGCCACGAAAGACCAATGAAAATAAAGAGGCGCCAATTAAAATAAAAAACACCATGCTGGTGACGTGGCTGGTTTCGCGCGAAACCTTCTTTAATTGATCTACACTCAATTGTTCATTTAATGCAGCAAGAAAAACAGCACCCATTGCACCCACGGATGCGGCTTCTGTTGGGGTGGCTATGCCGGCAATAATAGAGCCGAGCACGGAAATAATTAAAACAAGCGGTGGCAACAAGTCTTTTATAAGAGCGAGGAGTAAGGGCTGATCATCCTGCTGAACCACAATTGGCGGGCAAGCTTGAGGCTTAAAAAAAGCAACTGCGGTAAGGTATAAAATATACAACATAACAAGCAGTAATCCGGGGAGTAAAGCACCGGCAAATAAGTCGCCAACAGAGACAGTATCGGGTGCGAAAATCCCCATATCAAGTTGCGCTTGTTGGTAGGCAGAAGAAATAACCTCTCCAAGTAACACCAAAACAATAGAAGGAGGGATGATTTGGCCAAGGGTTCCAGAGGCGCAAATAGTGCCACAGGCCAGTGCAGGATCGTATTGTCTGTTTAGCATGGTTGGTAGCGACAATAACCCCATGGTAACAACCGTTGCGCCAACAATGCCGGTACTGGCAGCCATTAGCATCCCCACTAATACCACTGAAAAACCAAGCCCACCAGGTAGGCGGCCAAATAGTTTTGACATGTTCTCTAGTAGACCAGCTGCAATGTCTGATTTTTCGAGCATCACCCCCATAAAAATAAACAAGGGGACGGCAATGAGGGTGTCATTTTCAATGATGCCGAATAATCGGTTTGGCAGTGCCTCTAAAAAAGCATAGTCAAAATAACCGAGGTAATCACCAGCGCACGCAAACGCGAGGGCCGTACCGGCTAAGCTTAGTGCAACAGGGTAGCCCATCAGTAAGACGATAAAAACAGCTGCAAACATCCATAAGGCGATACTACCGTCCATTAGAGCCCCTTAGCACATTAATGGCCTTCATCGATTCAGACAGGCCTTGAAGAAATAGCAGTAGTGCCATAAGAGGAATGAGTGATTTTAATAAAAATACACCATCTAAGCCAGCCGCCTCTCGAGACCCTTCGAAATAGGACCAAGAAGTAGCGACGTAATCCCAACTGACATAAGCAATAAAGCTACAAACAGGGAGCAGCAAGAAGAGGGAACCCAGCAAGTTAACGATAGCTTGGCCTTTTTCTCCCCAGCGTTGGTAAAATATATCCACGCGGACATGGCCGTTACTTTTTAATGTATGCGCTAAAGCCAGCATAAAAACTAGCCCATGCATATAGGTGATGGCTTCCTGTAAGGCAATCGATCCAATGTTAAAACCATAGCGTAAAGCCACAATAGTGAACATGGTAAAAACCATGGCGGCGGTTAACCAAGCGACAACATTAAAAACGGTTTGATTGAGGCTATCGATGAGGTTAATTAATTTATTAACCATGTGTTTGAGGTCGGTCGAGTGTAAAGGTCATTGCAATGTTGGTGCGGATTAAATAAGTGAGTAATTATCGGGCTGATTGCGCCTAGCTAATAAGATTCGCTTCATAGCATCTGGGTCTTTTAAGTGCGTCATTTGGCCTTCTTTTGGGAAGTGCACATCACGCAGGCGAGATAACCAAAACCTTAATGCAGCCGCTCTGATAACCATCGGCCAGTGTTTAATTTCTTGAGCACTTAATGGTCGAACAGCTTGGTAGGCGTGCATAAAAGCATTGAATCTGGCAGGGTCTAGTAAGCCGTCTTCATTAACGCACCAGTCATTGACGGATACGGCAATGTCGTAGAGAAAGTAATCATTGCAGGCATAATAAAAATCGATAATTCCAGACAGTTCATCGCCTTGAAATAATGCATTATCCTTAAAGAGATCAGCGTGAATAACGCTTTTAGGAATATCTAAAGAGGCATACTGGGCTTGAAAAGCCAATTCATCATTTATTAGTGTCGCTGAGTCCGAATCCACTAGGGGAATTAGCAGTTCACCAGCCTGTTGGCGCCAAGTGTCACCTCGACTATTCTCACGGTAGAGGTCGAGCGATAAGCTGGCCAAATGTAACTGAGCCATTGATTGGCCAATAACAGCGCACTGAGTAGGATTAGGTACGCTTACATCGCTGCCCGGCAGCTTTTCAACAAAAGCGGCTGGCTTGCCGTTTAAATTAGATAAGTAACTGCCTTGCCTATTTAAAATGGGTTGGGCGCTGGGCACACCGCTATTACAAGCAAATGCCATCACTGTCAGAAAGTAAGGGAGCTCTTCTGCTTTAAGCTCCTCAAATAGTGTCAGAACGTATTCACCATGTGTGGTGGTTACAAAGTAGTTAGTGTTTTCAATGCCTGAGCTAATCCCTTGGTAAGCGACTAACTCTCCTAGCTGATAACGTTTTAAATGATGAACCAGTTGAGCATGCTCAACAACTGTATAAACAGACATATGATGGTGCTCTAAGTTTTTCTTACCAGCTAAAAAGCAGCCATTGTGGAATATTCATGCCTTGTTCAAGATCTGAACGCCTTGTTTCTAAATTACCATCGCCATCACTATCGATTATGTAATAGGCAGGCGCGTTATCAGGGGATATTTTTATCATGTAGACATTGCCATTGACACTGTATTCGGTCACTGTTTTGATCTTTTTACGAGTAATGGTAATGTCAGGACTAATCGTCTCACCATCAATGATTTGGGCCGGTAGTTCGGGCGGCTCAGGAATGGCAGCAGGCTGTGAAGTTTCTGCCATGACTGGTGCAGTAGCGAGAAAGAGAAACGCTAGAAAAACAGGTCGTATGCTAGGCATGAAGAGTCCTTTAAACTAAATAGATAGCCAATTATGACACTAACCACGAGGTTTTGTACAACTTGCTGTTTCTTAATCTAACCATTTAAAGGGTTGATAGTATTTCTGCCTCTTCGGCTGATGGTGCAAAGCCACGTTGCTCATAGAAGTCGAAAATAGCCGCCAATACCTCGTCAGGTGTTTCGCAGAACTGGTACAGATTGGTATGCTCTACCGAGAGAGTGCCTTCTGCAACCAATGTGTTTGAAAACCAATCAACTAAGCCTTTCCAGAATGCTTTATTAACGAGAATAATGGGTATTTTTCGAGATTTACCTGTCTGAATGAGGGTGAGAATTTCAGCTAATTCATCCAATGTGCCGAACCCCCCAGGCAGCACCACATAGGCTGTTGCATATTTTACAAACATGACCTTACGTGCAAAAAAGTGGTTAAAGTTTAAGCTGATATCTTGATAGGGGTTAGCGACTTGTTCATGGGGCAGTTGGATATTGAGACCAACGCTGGCTGATGAGCCTTGGTGCGCCCCCTTGTTGGCTGCTTCCATAATACCTGGGCCGCCACCGCTTAAAATTGAAAAGCC
>JAHRWG010000167.1 GCA_019090295.1 Cycloclasticus sp.
ACACCCTAGAGTTCGTCGGCAGCGTCAGATGTGTATAAGAGACAGCGGCAGTGATAACCCACGCTTGAGATGATATGCCGCGCACATTAATTATGAGCGGCATCAAGTTCCTTGAGTGAGTTATGCTCAATTAACGCGGCATTTGCTTCTTGGTTTCTTGCAAAGGTCTCGATGCAACGTTAATGAGAATTGAATGAGCATAATAAGTTCAACTTCTCAGGCAATAGGTTGGTTTTTTATATCTATGGCAATTGATAGTCGTCTTGGGTAAATAAATCTAAGCCACACTGAAGGTTTTCAATATAGGAAAGAAACTCGGGTATTGCCTTTCCTGAGATAGCTCTACCATGTTGTGGCACAATTAAATTGATATCGAGTTGACGCACCATGTTGACCCAAAAGCGACACGCTTTGTTGCTGCACATGTAGCGCTTATGAAAGCCATCCATATAGGGCATGATGTCAGACAATTTTTTGACCTCTTTATCTAAGTCAGCTTGCAGACAAAGGTTTGCGCCCATGTCACCAGAAAATAAAATTTTACTCACGGGGTCGTAAAATTGAAAATTCCCTTCGGAGTGTAAAAAGTGTGCGGGAAGTGCTTTGAGCTGAATGGAGCCTAATGATAAATTTACCCCTTTATCTGGCATGGCGATAACTCGGTTGTCGCTTTTACCAGGGCGAGTGAAATGGGGAATAAAGCGTTCCCATAATTCTGGGACAACAATTTTGGCTTTTGTGCCCGAAAGCCATTTGTTTAAAGAGGCAACAATATCGGGGTCTTGGTGAGAAGCAATAATATAATCAAGTCCCTTAACGCTTGTAAGATTACAAATCTCAATAAACAAGCGCGAGTATGTCATATCGCCGCCTGGGTCAATTAATGCGGAGTGCTCTTCGTCAATAATTAAAAACTGATTGGCTTGTACCGCTTCTTTTCCAGTAACCAGGTCCCGAAAAACGTGGCAAGAATGTGTTCCATTATTAAAAATTTCCATTTGACTGTAACCTTTTGAATATATTAACGTGCATCAAGTTGATGAGATGCATGACCTATTTAAAACTAAGCCCATTAACTATAGGGCAAATGCTTAAAATAAGTTGTGAAAGCCTTTGCACATTGACGAGATATCTTTTGAAGAAAAAAGTCCATCAACCACGGCGGTAAAACTAGCACCTGCGCTAATGATAGGCTTTACGTTATCTACTGTGATACCGCCGATTGCAACGATGGGTATACGGATGTTCTTTTTGGCATTTATGAGTGTATCTGTAGTGGCTAAGGGCGAGCCAGGTTTTGTCGATGAGTTAAAAAAACGCCCAAAAGCAACATAGTCCGCACCTTGTTGCTCAGCAGTTATGGCTAAGGAAATGTCATGATGACAGGTGATACCAATAATTGCGCTATCACCTAATAATGCGCGTGCATGTTGTACAGAACCATCTGCTTGCCCAAGGTGAACCCCCTCGGCTTCACAAGCCAAGGCAAGCTCTGGATCATCATTGATGATCAGCGGGACCCTGTGTTGAAGACATAGTGTATGAATCGCTTTCGCTCTAAAGCTTTTTTCTGAAACGTTGCTGATTTTATCTCGATATTGAATTAAGGCGACACCGCCGATCAGCGCTTTTTCTACCTTGTCTAATAGCAGTAACGTATCGCTTATGTCTGGGGTAATGGCGTATAAGCCTTTTGTTGGAAATGATAGGTGCATAAGCTATAAACGACGAGGAAATGCCTGCCCTCGGCCAATTTGCTGTGCATTGTTAATGGACTTATCGGTGTAAGCTTGTGCCTGTTCAATTGCGCTAGAAAGGCTGAAACCTTGAGCGATTAAGGCAGCTATTGAAGCTGCGAGAGTGCAACCTGTTCCGTGAAAATCACCTGCCTGACGAGACCATTTGAAAGTACGGACAGTTTCATTTTTTTGGAAAAAATGATTGTAAATGGTAGAGCCTGAAACATGCCCGCCGGTAATTAAAACAGTTGAAGCACCCTGCTCTAATAGCGCGGCCCCCAGTGTACTTATGTCGGTGTTATTTGTTAGCCCTGATAGTTTAGTAGCCTCTAGTGTATTAGGTGTTAAGAGCGTTGTTAAAGGTAAAAGCTGGCTTATGATGGTATTAATTAGTGCAGTGTTAGCGAGGGGAGACCCGTCGCCACAAGCTAACACAGGATCAAATATAACGGGGATGTTGGGGTGTTTTTTTAAGATGCTGGCAATAGCGTCTACGCACTCAATAGACCCAGTCAAACCAATTTTTATGACAGAGATGGGCATGTCATTAAATAATGCTTTAGCTTGATGAATGATATTGTCGGCAGAGATAGGCATTAGACGATGTACGGTGGTAGAGTCTTGTACCGTTAAGCAGGTGATAATTGAACAAGGATGACAGTCAAAATGGGTGATAGATTCGGCGTCTGCCTGTATGCCTGCACCACCTGTTGGGTCATGGCCAGATATGCTGAGTACAATCGGTTTTTTAGACATTGGTTTGGGATAAATTGCTAACAAAGGCTTAATGGGTAAATGTTAGAGCAATAAATCATCAACAACAAGTGTCTGTTATTGAACGATAGGCGTAAAATACACGATCATTAAAATTGACTACGTATCGACTTATGGCGCAAACAGCAAAACATACCCAGCTTTTAGACTTGTTAGATAAGCAAATTCTAGTGCTCGATGGTGCGATGGGAACAATGATTCAATCGTACCAGTTTGAAGAGGTAGATTACCGAGGTGAGCGTTTTGCTGATTGGCCAAGCGATGTAAAAGGTAATAATGATTTATTGTCTCTAACCCAAGCCGATACCATTCGCGCGATTCATTTAGCTTATTTAGAAGCGGGCGCAGACATTGTTGAAACGAATACCTTCAACTCTACTCGTGTCGCCATGGCGGATTACGATATGGAGGACTTGTCGTATGAAATTAACGAACAGTCAGCGAAGATTGCTCGCCAAGCTGCCGATGAAATAGAGGCTAAATACCCAGGCCGTGCCTGTTTTGTGGCGGGTGTTTTAGGCCCAACAAACCGCACGGCGAGTATCTCTCCAGATGTAAATGATCCCGCTTTTAGAAACATTAGTTTCGATGAGTTAGTTGACTCTTATACCGAGTCAATGGATGGGTTATTAAAAGGTGGTGCCGATATTATTTTGGTGGAAACCATTTTTGATACGCTGAATGCAAAAGCGGCCTTGTTTGCGATTGAGCAGTATTTTGAAAAACATCAAGTGCGTTACCCAGTGATGATTTCTGGCACAATTACCGATGCGTCAGGTCGAACATTGTCGGGTCAAGTCACCGAGGCGTTTTGGAACTCATTGCGTCATATTAAACCAATCAGTATCGGTTTTAATTGTGCCTTGGGTGCGCAAGAGCTACGCCAGTATGTAGAAGAGTTGTCACGGGTGGCTGATACGTATGTGAGTGCGCACCCCAATGCGGGGTTGCCGAATGAGTTTGGTGGTTATGATGAAACGCCAGAAGACATGGCGGAGCATATTCGTGAGTGGGCGCAAAGTGGTTTTCTAAATATCATTGGTGGTTGCTGTGGTACATCGCCTGAGTTTATCACTGCGATGAGAGATGCAGTGGCAGATTGCGCGCCACGAAAAATTCCTGATTTAGAAACGGAGTGTCGCTTATCTGGCCTTGAGCCGATGAATATTACTAAAGACTCTTTATTTATCAACGTGGGCGAGCGTACAAACGTAACGGGTTCTGCGCGGTTTAAACGCTTAATTAAAGAGCAAGACTACGAAACGGCTTTAGATGTAGCGCGTCAGCAAGTAGAAAGTGGCGCACAAGTGATCGATATCAACATGGATGAAGGCATGTTGGATTCGAAAGCCGCGATGGTTCGTTTTTTAAGCTTGATTGCTGCCGAGCCAGATATATCCGTAGTCCCCGTGATGATTGATTCATCTAAATGGGAGATTTTAGAAGCCGGTTTAAAATGCGTGCAAGGTAAGGCGATTGTTAACTCTATTAGCTTAAAAGAGGGTGAAGATAACTTTATCGCCCAAGCCAAAACCATTATGAGTTATGGCGCAGCGGTTATTGTCATGGCGTTTGATGAAACAGGCCAAGCCGATACGTTTGAGCGCAAGGTAGAGATTTGTACGCGTGCCTACAATGTATTAACCGACAAGGTTGGCTTCCCGCCTGAAGACATTGTTTTTGACCCGAATATTTTTGCAGTCGCCACGGGTATTGATGAGCACAATAATTATGCGGTTGACTTTATTGAAGCCACCCGAGTTATTAAGCAAACCTTGCCACACGCGATGGTATCGGGTGGGGTATCTAACGTATCGTTTTCATTTCGTGGAAATAATACGGTACGTGAGGCAATACATGCGGTGTTTTTATACCATGCGATTAAAGCGGGTATGGACATGGGGATCGTCAACGCAGGGCAGTTAGCGGTGTATGACGATATTCCAAACGAGCTACGTGAGTGTGTTGAAGATGTTATTTTAAACCGCACCCCAAGCAAGGGCGAAAGCGCAACGGAAAACCTATTGGCGGTTGCTGAGAAATACCTTGATGGAGACTCAGAAGAGGCCGTAAAAGAAGCCGCTGAATGGCGCTCATGGCCAGTAAAAAAACGATTAGAGCACGCACTCGTCAAAGGTATTACCGAATTTATAGAAGAAGACACTGAACTGGTTCGCCAAGAAGTTGATCGCCCTCTACATGTGATTGAAGGCCCGTTAATGGATGGGATGAACGTGGTGGGTGACCTGTTTGGCGAAGGCAAAATGTTCTTGCCGCAAGTGGTTAAATCAGCCCGCGTTATGAAAAAAGCGGTGGCGTACCTTATGCCATTTATGGAAGAAGAAAAGGGCGATGTTATTAGCAATAATGGCAAGATTCTAATGGCGACCGTTAAAGGCGATGTGCACGATATTGGTAAAAATATTGTTGCTGTGGTTCTGCAATGTAATGGATTTGAAGTGGTCGATTTAGGCGTAATGGTTCCCGCCGATACCATTTTAAAACAGGCCAAAGAACACAACGTGGATGTGATTGGTTTGAGTGGTCTGATCACACCCTCGTTAGATGAAATGGTGCATATGGCAAAAGAAATGCAACGCCAAGGCTTTGAAGTACCACTAATGATTGGCGGGGCAACTACCTCGCGCGCGCATACCGCCGTTAAGATTGAGCCAAACTATAAAGGTGCAAGCGTGTATGTGACCGATGCATCGCGCTCAGTTGGCGTGGTCACCAAGTTGCTGGATAAAACAGCAGGCAATGATTATCACGAAAAAATTCGTGAGGAGTATGCCGAGGTGCGTGAGCGCCATAAAGGCCGCCAGTCAACCAAGCGGCAGTTAAACCTAGAGGATGCTCGCGCCAATGCAACGGAAGTTGATTGGGCTAACTTTACGCCTGTAAAACCGAGCTTTTTAGGCACAAAAACATTCACTGATTTCCCACTGGCGGAGATTGCCGAATTTATTGATTGGTCGCCGTTCTTTCAGACGTGGGAATTAATTGGCAGTTACCCAAAAATTCTCGATGATGAAATCGTGGGGCAGCACGCGCGTGACTTGTTAAAAGATGCGAAGGCGATGCTTAAACAAATTATTGATGAAAAGTGGTTAACCGCCCGTGCCGTTATTGGTTTTTTCCCGGCGAATAGCCGAGTGGATGATGTGGTGGTATACGAAGATGAATCTCGTCAAACAGACGCCGCAGTGCTTCATCACTTACGTCAGCAAAATATAAAGCCGCCGGGGCGTAAGAACTACTGCTTGGCAGATACCGTAGCGCCTGAGGATTCATCGATGAAGGATTACTTAGGGGGGTTTGCGGTGACCGCAGGCATTGGTATTGAAGAACACCTAAAGCGCTTTGAAGCAGAACACGACGACTACCAGTCCATTATGCTCAAAGCCTTGGCTGATCGCTTGGCAGAGGCGTTTGCTGAGTGTATGCATCAGAAAGTGCGTACCGAATACTGGGGGTATGCACCCAGCGAAACACTGGCTAATGATGAGTTAATTAATGAAAAATACAGCGGCATTCGTCCAGCGCCGGGTTACCCAGCGTGCCCAGATCATACCGAAAAGGCATCTTTATTTAGCCTGTTAAATGCTAGTGCAGAAACCGGAATAGAATTAACAGATAGTTTTGCGATGTATCCAACGGCTGCGGTGAGTGGCTGGTATTTTGCACACCCAGACGCGCAATATTTCAATGTTGGTAAGCTGAAAAAAGATCAAGTTGAAGATTATGCGCAACGCAAAGGTGAAAGTGTCGATTACGTAGAACGTTGGTTAGCCCCAAGCTTGGCGTATGACCCTGATGACAACTAATTTAATATTTTACACAACTGAGGGGTGTCATTTATGTGAGCAGGCACAGGTTTTATTGCAAGACCTGTTGCGAGAGTACCCAGCGAAATACCAAATAGAAATAGTTGATATCGTTGAGTCTGAAGCGCTCATTCAAAAGTATGGAACAAGAATCCCTGTGCTGGTCAACGTTGGTGCTAGAGAAGATTTAGGTTGGCCTTTTGACTATCAATCTTTGCTTCATTTCATAGGCCTTGGAAACGCGTGATAACGGTAGGTGTTATTTCAGATACACATGGTTTACTAAGGCCAGAGGTGTTTGACTGTTTACAAGATTGTCAGCATATTATTCACGCGGGTGATATTGGTTCGCCTGAAATTATTGCAGAATTAGAGAATATAGCACCCTTAAATATCATCCGTGGGAACGTTGATAAAGCAGATTGGGCGAAAAAGATTCCAGCGACTGATTTTTTCCAAATAGACAAGGCAATTATTTATTGCTTACATAATTTACAACACTTGGATTTAGACCCGAAGGCCGCAGAGATAAACCTTGTTATTAGTGGTCATACACATCAGCCTGCGTTGTTTGAAAAAGAGGGGGTCAGCTTCTTAAACCCAGGCAGTATAGGCCCGTGTCGCTTCTCGTACCCCATATCCATGGCAAAAATATATTTAAATGATGAGCAGTTTAATGTTGAGTTTATTTCTTTTTAAAAATCAACTCAGTTTGAGTAGCTTGTTAATACAGGCCACTCAAGTGCTAAAAAACGACTACCACTGAATCGTTTCAACACCATCAAAAGTTAGCTCGCTGCCATCTGCCATTTCAACGACACCAGACGTATCCGGCTGGAGTTCAAGTGCGCCTGCGGCTAAGTCGTATTCAACTTGTTCACCATCAACGGTAATTGTCCACGGGTTGTCACCGTCTTGAGGGTCTGCTACCAGTTGAACGGTATCTGTCCAACTGTCTCCACCATGAAATGTATCCTGGCCCTCTGTGAACAGATAAGAGTCATTTCCATCTCCTCCAAAGGCGGTGTCATTTCCAGTACCTCCACTGAGAGAATCATTACCCTCTCCACCTTCGAGCTTGTCATTACCGGCTCCTCCAGAGATGGTGTCATTGCCTCCACCGCCGCTTAGTTTGTCATTCCCACCATTACCAGATAACTGGTCAGCCTCTTCGCCGCCATTTAGGTGGTCATTTTTATCATCGCCCTTAGCCTGCTTGCCGTGGTCGTCGTCTTTGGCCTGTTTGTCGTCATCGTCCTTAGCCTGCTTGCCGTGGTCGTCGTCTTTGGCCTGTTTGTCGTCATCGTCCTTGGCATGCTTGCCGTGGTCGTCACCCTCAGCCTCAGTTTCATTTGGAAGGGTGTCACTGAAGATCGAGCTGTCTTCATCAGTTGAAAGTAGAGTTGTCCAGTCTTCATTCGCTGTTATTTCGACGTTATCAATACCCCATGATTCATCGGTGATGCTTTGGTGTAACGTTGAGCCAAACCCCAGCTTGACCTCGCCACTATCATCAACGGTTGCTTGAATACTGTAATGGTTAATTCTTTCAGCTCCCCACCCAGTAAACTCATTACCTGAGGTCATTGTGTGGTTTTCTTGATCACCATTTAGTTCATTTGAAACAACTTCTGAGTTTACAAAAACTTGGAACCGCTCTTCACCTTCACCGTTCCAGCCTGTGCCATCCCAACTATCGACCCTGTACATATCAAATTCAACGGTGACGGTTTCGCCTGCATGCTCTG
>JAHRWG010000168.1 GCA_019090295.1 Cycloclasticus sp.
CCCTAATATGGACAGAAGGTATTAAAAAACCAAGTTCTTGTGATAGCTTTTTCCGTACACCTTTAATACGTGACATTAGTTCGCCACCTTGCGCTTTATCGACTAATGGAATTAAGCGATACACTACTTCTAAACCAATCATATCAACAGGTGCTACATCGTCCCATGAAAGCTCTTTGGGCTCTTCTGGAAGCGCTTGAACCACGGGAGATGGATCATCAGGTACGTGCTCCTTGTCGATTTGCTTTTTATAAATCATATAGGCCGCATACCCTAATGAGCCTGAAATAATAATAAAAACCGCATTAGGCATACCGGGAATCAAACCTAACGCTCCAATAATTCCTGCACTAATGGCTAAGGCCTTAGGGTTACTCAGCACCTGTGAAGATACCTGACCGCTCATGTCTTGCGAGCTGTTAACCCTAGTAACGATAATAGCTGTTGCAGTTGACAGCAACAAACCTGGGATTTGTGCAACCAAACCATCGCCAATGGTTAATAGCGTGTAATACTCCATCGCTTGCGAAAAAGCCAGCCCATGCTGGAGTGTTCCGACCCCTAGGCCACCAACTATGTTAATCAGTAATATAAGAATGCCTGCGACCGCATCACCTCGCACAAACTTACTTGCACCATCCATTGAGCCATAAAAATCGGCTTCTTGACTAATTTCAGCTCGTCTATCACGCGCCTCATCTTGCGTTAAAACACCGGCATTTAAATCAGCATCTATCGCCATTTGTTTACCGGGCATTGCGTCCAACGTAAATCGAGCACTCACTTCTGAGACACGCCCAGCACCTTTGGTCACCACGACAAAGTTGATAATAATTAAAATACTAAAAACCACTAAACCAACGGCATAATTTCCGCCAATAACGAAGGCACCAAATGCCTCAATAACTTTGCCAGCTGCATCCCCTCCATTATGCCCCTCTAATAATACAACCCTTGTTGAAGCAACATTCAAACTAAGCCTTAATAAGGTAGCTATCAACAAAAAACTAGGGAAAACGGCAAAGTCTAACGGCCGAAGAGCATAAACCACCACCAACAAGACAATCAGTGACAAAGCAATATTGAAGGTGAATAGTAAATCCAATAAAAAAGGAGGAAGAGGCAGTACTAACATGGCCAACATAATCATTATTAATATGGGCGCACCTAGTCCTTGACGGACAAAGTTCTGAAGCAGTACTGAAATTTCGTTAAGATTCATTATTTATAGTTGTCGTTCAACGGTTAATTAGAAGGGTGACCTGTACTTTTTATATTCATCAGGTATTTTAATGTTTCGAGGCGCCTTGGGCTTCTTCCAACGTTTCTCAGTCGCAATTCTTAGTTGGTAAACGTACGCTAGGACTTGTGCTACTGCCAAATAAAGTCCTTTAGGTACTTCACTACCTATCTCAGTCGTATGGAATAGTGCTCTGGCTAAAGGAGGCGCTGATACCAAGGTAATGCCATGCCCAACTCCAATGTTCCGAATTTTTGCGGCGATTAAGTCGGCACCTTTTGCAACGACCATTGGGGCACCTGTCCCATTTTCTTCATACTTCAACGCAATAGCAAAGTGAGTTGGGTTGGTAACAATAACATCCGCTTTTGGGACTTCCTCCATCATTCTCCCTTGTGACATTTCTTGCTGCAGTTGACGAATTTTACCTTTAACCTCTGGTCGCCCTTCTGTTTGCTTCATTTCATCTTTCACTTCTTGCAAGGTCATTTTAAGCTTTTTCTTATATTCCCAAATGCTGAAAGGCACATCAATTGCCACCACTAATAATAAAGAGGCACACAGCACAACAAAGGATAGGGTCATCAGGTCACTGGCACGTATTAATGCCGTATTTATAGGTAATTGACTTAAGCCTATAAACTCTGCCAAATAATTTTCTACCAGTATCCACATCACCCCTAAAACAAGTAAAAATTTAAGCAGTGATTTAAGTAACTCGACCAAGCTGCGAACTGCAAACATTCGCTTAAACCCCGATAACGGGTTCATCTTGTTAATTTTAGGCATAAAGGCCTCTGCACTAAATGACCAACCGCCCATAGCCAGTGGCCCCACAATTGCTGCAAGTACCATTACAATTAAAAATGGTGCTAAAAAAAGCAGTGCATCTTGCATGGCAGTTTGCAAACTAAGCACCATTGATAATGGGTCGAACATATGCGCTCTATCAATGGAAAATGAGCGTTCCATCACACCCCATAAACCTTTAAAGATACGCTCGCCCCCCATCCAAATCATCATCGAACCCATCATCAGAACAACGACTGTATTCAGTTCCTTTGAACGCGCTATATCACCTTTTTTGCGGGCATCTGCCTCCCGCTTGGCAGTGGGTTCCTCTGTTTTTTCTTGGTCGCTTTCGTCTGCCATATTAGCTTTTTATCCTCAAGAAATCGGCTATAACACCATAGCTTTCGGCAAGAAGATTGGTGAAGCTTTGCATAATTGGCGATAACGTTACCCACATAAGTAGCAGGCCAAGTAATAACGTAATAGGAAAACCCACGGCAAATATATTCAATTGCGGGGCTGCTTTAGTGACCACACCAAACGCTATATTAACCATTAATAGTGCAGCAATAGAGGGTAGCGCCATAAGAAGGCCAGCTGAAAAAAGCCGACTAGACCAAGCTATAATTGACCATATATCTGAGCGTTCTATCCCATGAGGGCTAATGGGTAGAGATGTAAAACTATCTATGAGCATTTCAAACAACACTAAATGCCCCCCTAAGGTTAAAAACATCAGTGTAGAGACCACCAAGTAGAATTGACTAATCACAGGCACACTTACACCCGTTATTGGATCCAGCATAGAAGCAAAACCCAAGCCCATACTGTACGCTATTCCTTGCCCGCCAAAAATAACGGCCGCGAATACTAACTGCAGCACAAACCCAGATAAAAGGCCAATTAAAATTTGCTGCAAACCGGTCATAAAACCATTGTAACTAAGCACTTCAATAGGTGGATAGCTCGGAATCAGTGGTAATGTAAACAAGGTGATAACAACAGATGTTCCCACTAAAATATTACTGGAAACGAATCGGCCACTAAAAATAGGAATTGTAATAAACATGGCACTGATACGCAGTAATGGCCAGATAAAACCCATTGACCACTGCATTATTTGCTGTTCAGTAATGGTCATTAATCTAGTGGGATGGGCGACTCATCATTAGCCAATTAACTCAGGTATTTGCAAATAAACACCCCGTGTAAAGTGCATAATTAGCCTTAACATCCAGGGGCCTGCTATAGAAAGGACAATCACTGTAATTAATAGCTTTGGTACGAAACTAAGGGTTTGTTCGTTTATTTGAGTGGCTGCTTGAAACATAGCCACAAGAAAACCAATGGCTAATGCTGATAAAAGCAAAGGCGCTGCCAATAACACCGTAACCTCCAATGCTCTTTCGCCTAACTCCATAACGCTATCTGGTGTCATATTACGCCCCACTCATTAGATAAAGAAACTGCTGGCTAAAGTCTCCATAACGAGAGACCAGCCATCGACTAAAACAAATAGCATCAACTTAAACGGTAAAGAAATAATCAATGGTGACAGCATCATCATACCCATTGACATCAACACACTCGCTACGACCATATCAATAATTAAAAAAGGAATGAAAATCATAAAGCCTATCTGGAAGGCAGTTTTGAGTTCACTGGTCACAAAAGCAGGAAGCAATAAAGATAATGGTACCACCGTTAAGTCTGATGGTGATTCTTCTCCTGAAATGCGAAGAAACATTTCAAGGTCATCGGCTCTGGTTTGACGTAACATAAAGGCACGAAAAGGTTCCAAACCCTTCTCTATTGCAACATTGGCTGTCATTTTGTCACTTAGGTAAGGCTGCAACGCCTCATCATTAGCTTTTTCTAGAACCGGAGTCATGATAAAAAAACTGAGAAACAAGGCAAGCCCAAGTAAAATTTGGTTGCTCGGTGTTTGTGGCGTTCCCATGGCTTGCCGTAAAATAGAAAAAACAATAATTATCCGAGTAAAGGATGTCATCATGATTAACAGTGTTGGCAATACCGTCATCAGTGTCATCATTGCTAGTACTTGCAGGGTGACTGAGTAACTCTTCCCATCACTTGCAACAGTAATTGCTTCTATGCCTTGTGCTGCAAAACTACTGATTGGCAGACACGTAGCCAGTAAACCACCGATCAATAAAAAGCGTTTCATGACTTTTTCTTCACCTTAACAAACTGGTTTAAGCTATCTTGAAAGCTAGCGTTCGCTTGATGTTCAAAACCAGTTAATTCCCCTTTGTCAAAAGTATGTAGTTTAACCACTCGGCCAGGTGAAACACCTAACAAAAGACGCTGTTCCCCTGCCTGAATTAAGACTACTTTCTCTCGCCCTCCTAAAGAGATTCCTGATAAGACATTCAAGGGCTTATTGGACCCTGACCCACTCACTACAAATCGCTTGAGCAACCAAGCACCCATCAAAATCAGGAGCAAAACAAACAACAGCCCCATACTCCATTGCGCCAGATTAGCTTGAGATAATGGCTCTATGCTTGATGCACCGACAACCACAGCCTCGTCTGCAACAACAGTCATTGAAAATAGGCTCGTGAATGAAAGGAATAACCGCCTCATTAATTTAACTTTTTAATGCGTTCTGCCGGGCTGATAATATCGGTTAAACGTAGTCCAAATTTATCATTAACCACAACAACCTCGCCACGGGCAATTAGTGTTTTATTAACTAATACATCCATCGGTTCACCTGCCAATCTATCTAGTTCAATAACCGACCCTTGGTTCAACTGAAGTAAGTTACGAATACTGATTTTAGTACTCCCAACTTCCATTGATACTGTGACGGGCACATCCAGGATAACATCCAGGTTAACTTCACCGCCTAGGGCTTTTACCCCTGTATCAGCAAGGGCATCAAAAGAAGCGGCTTCTGCTGTAGCCTGTTCATCTAATGCATCACCCCAATCAGCGCCCGCTTCGGCATCAGCTTGCTCACTAAGTGCATCTCCCCAGTCTGCCTCACCCGAGGATTGCTCTTCTAGTGCATCATCCCAACCGGCATTGTCATTCGTCTCATCACTCATAAATACACCTATTTTTTACCCATGGTTTTAGTCTCTTCGCGCTCGACCTTTTCTTGCAGCTTAATTGCAAAGTGCCCATTGCTCTCACCCAGTTTGCCTCGAAATAATGGCATTTCACTCGACTCAATAATGACTTTTTCAGGTAGGCTCAACGGTAGAATATCACCCTCTTTAAAACCGATAATTTCACTTAAGTTCATCTCTTTTTTAACCAAAACACCCGTTAAATCAATCTCTGCTGTTTTAATGTCCGATCTAAGTGTTTCTTTCCAGCGAGCGTCCGTATCGCCTCTATCACTTTGAATGCCAGCATCTAATAATTCTCGAATCGGTTCTAACATACTATAAGGAAGGCTAAACTGAATGTCTCCGCCACCGCCATCAAGCTCAAGGTGGATGGTTGAAACAACCATTATTTCAGTAGGGCTTACAATGTTGGCAAATTGGGGGTTAACTTCTGAATTAGTATATTCAAAGTCCAAATCTAAAACAGGTTCCCAGGCTTTTTTTAAATCCTTAAAAACCATTTCTAAAACAATCCCAATAACCCGCATTTCTGTTGCCGTGAATTCACGGCCTTCAACTTTATTATGAAAGCGTCCAGAGCCTCCAAAATAAGTATCCACAATGCTGAACACCAAACTTGGATCAAAAACAAAAAGGGCAGACCCTCTTAAAGGCTTAATTTTAACGATATTTAAATTTGTTGGAACAAACAGGCTGTGTACATACTCTGAAAATTTGAGCATTTGTATACCAGAAATTGATATTTCACTAGAACGCCTTAAGAAGTTAAATAAACTAATTCGAAAGTATCTGGCAAATCGCTCATTGACCATTTCAAGCGTTGGCATTCGCCCTCGAATGATCCGATCTTGGCTATTAAAGTCATAGCCTGTTGCTTCACCAGATGGTGTATCAGCACTGTCTTCCGTCTCAATTTCCCCACCATCAACGCCATGCAATAAAGCATCAATCTCATCTTGAGACAGCAGATCCATGTCAGACATTTACTGCATAACCAATTCAGTAAAAAAAACACCATCAATGACAGATCCAACTTTTTTATTCGTCAATATCTCATTCACTTCCGTTTGAATGTCTAATTGTAATTGACTTTTACCGGATGCAGTCTTTAGTAACTCTGGGTCTTGGCTTGAGAGAATCATAAGGATATTGTTTCGTAAAAGTGGGTTATGCAATTTCAATGCATCAATGACCTTTTCACTGCCCGTCACCAAACTAATCGCTATTTTCATTACCCGTATATTGCCTTTTTGAAGGTTCACTTTAAACGCGGGTTCTAGTGCATGATAAAGTACTACAGAAACCTCGACAGGCTCTTCTTTTTCAACAGTTTGCGTTGTTGTCTCAAGACTAGCATCATCAACGACTGGTTCTTTATCAAACACGCCGGTAAAGAACAAGGTCAGTGCAATAATAACCAACAGCAACACGCCTCCACCGATAATGATAATCATTTTCTTTTTAGGCGAACCGGATGCCTCTGCAGAGTCGTCTTTTTCGTCTTTTTCGTCTTTACTCGCCATAGATACCTCTAAATTACGGTTTTTTTTATAAATAAAGCAAACAGCATGCCAAAATAAATAACCCTTTAAATACAGTTGCTTACACAATTAAAACTAAAATAAATTAAACAGTGAGGCTAACATATGATCTAGACAATACATCATCGTCAAAATAATGACGGTTACGCATCATTATTCGCACATGTTAGATACTATATTTTTTCCAGATGCTGAACCATCAATTGTAAACTTGATCGTCCTAAGTATCGATTGATATCTAGCTGGTAAACGAGCTTAGCATTTGGAAGCCCTATTAATTGGTCTGGGTCTTCAGGGTTAAAATAAATAGCCTCTACCACTCTGTTTTTTGCCCCAGTATATAACTCAAACTTAACATGCTTTTGTCCAACAATACGGCTATTTTTAACTTTAAAATTGCCGACAAACGATGGCTCTGGAAAAAGCTGCCCCCATGGCCCACCCTGTCTTAGCGTTTCAGCTAAATCTAATGTTAAATCTGTACTAGGTATTTCGCCATCTACTAAGAAAACACCACTAGGCTCTTGACCATTTAATCGTCTCTCAACTGCTTGATCAAATACTCTGGTAAACAACTCAAAATCTTGTTCCGCTAGACTCATGCCTGCAGCCATCGCGTGACCACCAAATTTCCTGAGAAGCTGCGGAAATTCACTAGCAATATCATCCAATGTATCACGGATATGCAGGCCGGGTATTGATCGTGCCGATCCTTTAATCTCTCCATCACCCGCCAAGGCGAAGGCAATGACTGGTCTGTTTAACCTATCTTTTACCCTTGATGCAAGTATGCCAATAACACCTTGGTGCCACGTACTATCATATAAACAAATACCCCATTTTTGAGTATTGCCTTGATTGTCCTTGAGCGACTCAAGCGCTTTAAATGCACTCACTTTCATATCGTCTTCAATTAATCGTCGCTCTGCATTCAACGCATCAAGCTGCTCAGCAAGTTGAGTAGCCTCTTGCTCATTATCGGTTAGCAAGCACTGTATACCTAGCGACATATCATCAAGCCTACCAGCAGCATTAAGTCGTGGTGCAACTGCAAACCCTAAGTCACTGGCTATAATATTGTTGGGTTCTCGCTTTGAAATGGATAACAGGGCCTTTATACCCGGCACACACCGCAAGGATTTTATTCTTAATAACCCTTGATGAACCAGTTTACGGTTAGTTTCATCCATAGGCACGACATCAGCGACTGTTCCTAAAGCAACAATGTCTAATAAATCTGCCAGCTTAGGGGGTGTCATGTCTTTAAACTTCCCTTCTTCACCTAATTTAGCGCGCAGTGCTAATAATACATAAAATATAACACCAACACCCGCTAACGCCTTACTTGGAAATTGATCACCTTTTAGCTGGGGGTTAACGATCGCCTCTGCAGCAGGCAAATGAGAGGGTGGTAGATGGTGGTCGGTAATAACAACTTGACAGCCGTTTGAATGGGCATGGTCCACCCCTTGTACACTGGAAATTCCATTATCAACGGTTATAATTAAATCAGGCTTTAGTGCTAAAGCAACATCGACAATCTCTGGGGTTAAGCCATAACCAAACTTAAAGCGATCAGGTACAACAAACTCAACATATTTGGCACCTAGCATCCGAAGGCCTCTGACAGCAACCGCACATGAGGTTGCGCCATCGGCATCAAAATCAGCCACCACGACGATTCTTTTATCTGCCTGAATAATGTTTTTTATTAAGCTTACAGCCCTTTCAATACCAGTCAGGCTTGCATAATTCGGAAGATGCTTAAGGGTCCGATCTAATTGTGCCTCGCTCGTAATACCACGATTTAGGTAAACTCTTCGTAAGGTAGGCTCAATATTAGCTAATAAATCCGAAGCACTACTAACAACTTCACGATGCTGTATAACAGGTGAACTAGAGCTGGGTGTCGTCGTGCCCACGGACCTTTATAATTTATCTAGAATAGCTGATTTAACAGCCTCTAGCGAAGCCTCTATTGTCTTCGGTTCTGAAGCACATTGTCCAATGGCTGTGTCTGGGTCTTTCAAACCATGTCCAGTTAATGTACAAACAACGGTGCTTCCTTCGGAAATTTTTCCATTCTTAATATCACGAATCGCACCACCAACAGATGCTGCTGATGCAGGCTCACAAAAAACACCCTCTTTTTCTGTGAGTAATTTTTGGGTGGCCAATATTTCATCATCACTCAATAAGTCAAACCAACCACCTGACTCCTTTTGTGCCGCCCATGCTTGGTCCCAAGATTGTGGCCGCCCTATTCGAATGGCTGTTGCCACCGTTTCAGGGTCATCGATCATTTCACCTTTTAGGAAAGGTGCAGCACCTGCCGCTTGATAACCGACCATAACTGGGCGTTTATTAGCAGAGATCTCTGAGCGATCATACTGACAGTCTCCATTGCAATACGCACATGAGTCTGTAACATGCTGACCCTTTGGTTGAAACATCTCACTGTACCCAATCCAGTGTGCAGTTATGTTTCCAGCATTACCAACGGGTAAACAGTGGTAGTCAGGCGCTTTACCCAATGCTTCAACAATTTCATACGCAGCCGTTTTCTGACCTTGTAATCGGTACGGGTTAATTGAATTAACGATGGTAACCGGTGCGTGATCAGCAACATCTTTTACCAGTTGCATTCCATGGTCAAAATTACCTTTAATCTGAATAATCTCTGCCCCATGAATCATCGCTTGGGCCAGTTTACCAAGTGCAATTTTTCCTTCAGGGATAATAACAAAAGCTTTAATTCCAGCACGCGCTGCATAGGCCGCCGCAGATGCAGAGGTATTACCAGTTGATGCACAAATAATGGCTTTGCTTCCCTGCTCTACCGCTTTTGTAACCGCCATTGTCATACCACGGTCTTTAAATGAACCCGTAGGGTTCAGGCCTTCATATTTAACATAAAGGTCGACATTTTTACCGATGATATCAGGAATATTTTGTAATTTAATGAGTGGTGTATTACCTTCACCTAAACTTATAAAACGTGTACTTTCTGAAACGGGTAATAGCTTTTTATATTTTTCAATAAGCCCGGTGTAACGATTCGCTTTTAACATTAGGTATCCTCTTGTAGGGACTCAACACGGATACGTATAGCAGGACCATTGCATGAGTCTAATGATTCAATTTCATTAAGTGCTAATAACAGAGACTTCTCTGTTACCGTGTTCGTCATTAAAATAATTTGTGCATCTGCACCTTGCTGCTTTGGTTCTTTTTGTAAAACAGCTTCCATACTAATTTCATTCGTTGCCAGAATGGCTGTGATTGCAGCCAGTACACCGGGCTTATCTTGAACTGATAATCGCAAGTAAAAAGCTGTTCGAACATCCATTATTGGCACAATAGCAGGCGTCTCTAGCTTATCACTGAGGAAGCCTAAGGCAGGAACATGACTGCTCGCTGATGAGTCCAACTGACGACAAATATCTACAATATCAGCAACAACCGCGGAGGCTGTCGCATCGGCACCAGCCCCAGGACCGTAATACATTGTTGAACCTACCGCATTACCATTAGCCATCACCGCATTCATAACGCCATCGACATTAGCAATAAGCACCTTTTCTGGAATCAACGTTGGGTGTACTCGCATTTCCACACCATTAGGGTTCTGTCTTGCTATACCTAGATGCTTAATACGGTAACCAAGCTCTTCTGCGTACGTAACGTCAAGTGGTGTAACGCCTGAAATACCTTCTGTATAAACAGCATTAAAGTTCAAAGGCATGCCAAAAGCTAATGAAGCAAGGATGCAGAGTTTATGTGCGGCATCAATTCCTTCAACATCAAACGTTGGATCAGCTTCTGCATAACCAAGCGCTTGAGCTTGTTTCAAAACATCTTCAAAGGCGCTGCCTTTATTGCGCATTTCTGTCAGAATAAAGTTGCCAGTACCATTGATAATTCCAGCCAGCCATTCAATCTTATTAGCACTAAGGCCTTCTCGTATGGCTTTAACAATTGGTATTCCACCAGCGATGGCCGCTTCATAGGCTAATGTGACATTGTTTTTAGCCGCCGCTGCGAATAGCTCATTGCCATGTACCGCTATTAACGCTTTATTCGCAGTTACAACATGCTTGCCTTGCTTAAAGGCTTCTAAAATTAGGGATTTAGCGGGCTCATGTCCACCCATCAACTCGACAATGATTTGAATACTAGGGTCGTTAATAACCTCGTTTGAATCGTCCGTCAGTTGTATAGCATCTGTACGACATATACGTGCAGCATTTATATTTCTTGCACTGGCTTTTACAACCTGAACTTGGTAGCCACAACGACGAGAAATTTCTTCAATGTTTCTTTCTAAAACATTTACTGTTCCGCCACCAACGGTACCTAGCCCTAACAACCCAACTTTTACAACTTTCAATGGTATCCCCTAAGAGCATTTAAAACAGATGATTATACAGAAATATTGAGCATCCATCGTTGCTTAGAAGAAAACTATTCGCTTGATTAACCCTTTCTAAACATTTGCTTGATACCTCTAACCGCTTGACGGGTTCTATGAGTATTTTCTATCAAACCAAAACGCACATACTCATCACCAAAATCGCCAAAACCAATGCCGGGTGAAACAGCCACTTTTGCTTCTTTCAATAGCTTTTTTGAAAACTCCAAAGAACCTAATTCACGGTACTTTTCAGGAATTCTAGCCCAAACAAACATGGTAGCTTTAGGTTTCTCGACAGCCCAACCTATAGCAGTTAAGCCATCACATAGTATGTCTCGACGCTCTTTATACAGAGCTCTAATATCATCAACACAATCCTGGGGCCCCTCTAAAGCAGCAATGGCAGCCACTTGTATCGGGGTAAACATACCGTAATCTAGGTAAGATTTAATCCTAGCCAATGCCCCCACCAACTCTTTATTACCACACATAAAACCAACTCTCCAGCCGGGCATATTGTATGTTTTTGACAAAGAGTAAAACTCTACAGCGATGTCTTTAGCACCTGGCACTTCTAGAATTGAAGGCGCTTTATAACCATCAAACACTATTTCTGCGTAGGCATTATCATGAACCACCCAAATATCGTGCTCTTTAGCCATTTTTACAACTTTTTCAAAAAATTCCAGATCGACACATTGAGTCGTTGGATTGCCTGGAAAATTAAGAACGAGCATCTTAGGCTTTGGATAAGACGTTTTAATGGCTTTTTCAAGCTCGCTAAAAAAGTCAATGTCTGGGCCAATTGGCACATGCCTAATATCAGCACCAGCTATGACAAATCCATACGGATGAATCGGGTAAGCTGGATTAGGCACTAAAACAGCATCACCTGGTCCAAGTGTTGCTAAAGCTAAATGTGCTAAGCCTTCTTTAGAACCAATGGTAACAATCGCTTCACTATCTGAGTCTAGATCAACATCATACTTGGTCTTATACCAGCCACAAATGGCTTTACGTAACCGAGGAATACCACGCGAAACAGAATAGCGGTGCGTATCCCCTCGCTGCACTGCTTCAGTTAACTTATCAACAATGTGTTTAGGGGTGGGCTGGTCTGGATTACCCATCCCAAAATCAATGATATCCTCACCCGCTGCGCGCGCTTGAGCCTTTAAATCATTAACAATATTGAAAACATAGGGGGGTAGGCGTTTAATTCTTGCAAACTCATGCATGATAATTCTTAACTAGGATCTGATTCAGTATAGGCGCGATACACTACCACCTGCAACTTTACTGTCAATGTAAATATGTAAAAAATATCACTACCTGTTAGTGTAACAAGAGTGATGATGACAGACCTTCTTGCTCTAAAATAACCCGTAAGGACTTAAGCGCACTCATTTGAATTTGCCGAACCCTTTCACGCGTAACGCCCATTTCATTAGCCACCTTTTCCAAGGTCGAGGCATGATGACCTCGGACACCAAAGCGGCGCGAAATAACCTCTCGCTGCTTATCACTAAGAAGCTCTAACCATTGATCAATATTCTGTTTAATTTCTTCTGACTGTAGAATGTCAGTTGGGTCTTTAGCATCCTCATCAGTTACTGTGTCGAGCAACTGTTGGTCATTCTCTTTTGAAGTAGACACATCTAAAGATGATACGTTTTCAGCATTCATCCGAAACATTCTCTCAACATCAACAACTGGCCGGCCTGTCGCCTCTGCAACATCCTCAGCGTTCGCTTCGCGGTCTAATGTTTGGCTAATTTCCCGAGCCTTTTTAAGGTAAATATTCATTTCTTTAATAATATGAATCGGTAAACGAATTGTCCTCGTTTGATTCATGATTGCTCGCTCTATTGTTTGTCTAATCCACCAAGTAGCATAGGTTGAAAAACGAAACCCTTTTTCAGGGTCAAACTTTTCGACGGCTCTGATTAAACCTAGATTACCTTCCTCAATTAAATCTAAGATTGGAAGTCCTCTATTCATATACTTTCTTGATATTTTCACCACCAAACGAAGATTGCTTTCAATCATATGTTTTCGGGCCGACTCATCTCCTTTCTGGACAAGGTGGCCATAATGAATTTCTTCTTCCGCTGTTAGCAGAGTAGACTTACTCAATTCATTTAGGTAAATCTGCGTTGCATCACCTGCTGAATTAGCCATTTTCCCTTCTGGGTAAGTGGCTCTAGATTTCTGTATTGTTTTTTTTATTTTTTCATCACTTTGCACAGCTACCCCCTATACCTTGGAAAATACTTAACAACCGATACCGCCTTACCATGTTGCCTAAGCTCAAAAAAGAGCACATATCGATTCATACTATCTCTGCCAATCTCTGCAATAGCTTGGCCTTTTTTTACATAACTTCCTTCACGTACCAATAAACGCTTATTGTACCCATAGGCAGTTAAAAAATCGTTCTTATGAAGAACTATAACAAGGTTTCCATAACCCTTCAAACCATTGCCTGCATAGACAACCTTACCATGTTCACTACTACGTACTA
>JAHRWG010000169.1 GCA_019090295.1 Cycloclasticus sp.
GACATAAAGGGGGCCATCATGACAGTTAAGGTTCTATCTCTTGGTTTATCCAAGGTGCGTGCCGCCATAATGGAAGGAACATTACAACCAAAACCAACAATAAGCGGAACAAACGCCTTACCAGGTAGACCCAACTTGCGCATAAAACGGTCCATTACAAAAGCAGCACGAGCCATATAGCCGGAGTCTTCAAGAATAGAGAGGCAAAAATACAAGGTAGCTATTATAGGTATAAAAGTTGCGACGACTTGAATGCCACCACCTAGGCCATCGGCTAACAGAGCCTGAAACCATAAAGGGAAGCCTAACGATTGAAGTTGAAGCTTTAAGCCATCAATGAAAATGGCACCAGCCAGAATATCAAAAAAATCAATCAGAGCACCGCCAAAATTAATGGTAATGCTAAACATTAAATAGATGGCCGCAAAGAAAATTGGAAAACCGAGATAATCATTCAAAACAGCCTTATCAACCCAGTCGGACCAAGTTTTATCGCTGCGTTGAACTTGAGTAACCGATAACCCAGTGACTTCATGAGCAAGCTCATAGCGTGTCGCTGCTATAAGCGTGTCGGCATCTTCACCTGAGGATTGTTTGATAGCGGTTTGTAAGTGGCTACAAAGGTCTTGAGTTTGCGAGGTCGTAGCAGAGGAAAAATGACCCTCCAGGCACTGTAATGCATGCCATTGCTGAAGAAAAGCAGACTGTTGGGTGTTATTTAAACTGGGAGTGATTTGTTGAATGGCTGACGTTATAACTTCGGGGTACTTGATATGGAGGGGGGGCTGTTGTTCCTTAATAACACTGCTGAGCTCGGCAAGTAAGGTGTCAACTCCTTTTTTTTGTCGAGCCATGATGCTAACAACCGGTACGTTGAGGTGTTTTGACAGAGTATTTAAGTCAATGTTCATACCCCTAGTCTGGGCGACATCCATCATATTAAGGGCGAGTACGGCAGGGATACCTGTTTCCAATAATTGAGTGGCTAAAAATAAGCTTCGCTCTAAATTAGCGGCATCAACAACGATAACCAGTGCGTCAGCCTCACCTGATAAAATATATCGCCTAGCAATTTGTTCATCCAATGCTTCTCGGTCGCTATCCAGTGAATAGACGCCAGGTAAGTCGACTAAGGTAGCGGTTTGCTGCTGGATAAGGCAAGAGCCCTCACGTCGTTCAACCGTCACACCAGGCCAATTACCAGTTTTCTGCTTAACCCCCGTGATGGCATTAAATAACGTAGATTTCCCACAGTTCGGATTACCTATAATTGCAATTGTGGGTGTATTAGTTGGTGAAGAAAGTGAGTCGGTGTTACAGCATTGTTTACTCATAATTTTTGAAGAAATACTTGTTGCGCTAAAGCTTCATCTAATGCGATTCGAGCATTTCCTACGCTAACGACCAGTCCGCCTTTTCTTTTTTGTGTAACACGTAAAGGAATAAGCTTGGAAAACCCAAGCGCTAATAATTTTTTTTCTAAGGGTTGCGGCATCGTATTTTTACAAAGCATCGCTTGTTGGCCAACCTCAATATTAGCGAGTGACAAGAGGGTAGAAGAAAGAGGTTGATTCATAGTACAAGTCGCCAAATGATAATGATTCTTATTTTAGATAAAGGGCGGATCAAATGTCAACGCATTTAAGTGACGCTCTTTAAAGGTAATTTTACGCGCGAGGAGTAAAGGTAATAAATGATCGTAGTTAAGGTTAAGGCAGAAAAGCTAAACCAACCAATAATACCATCATACTCACCGACTAAAATAGAAAAGTTAGATGCAGGGTTAGAGGAGGAAAATTCCTTAGTCGTTTTGAGAAGAAAAACCCAGCTGGCATGCATGCCAATACAATAAGCTAACGTCCTAGTCCTATACCTTACAAGCGCCAAAAGAACACCAACTGAGAATAACGCCATGAAGTCATCAGGCCGAAGCTCAGATAGAGCAAAGAAGGCACTAGACATTACTTCAATGCCGCTAAATAGGGTTAATGTGTGAGGGTCGATAGAGGTTGAAGGCTTAATAAAGTGAAGAGAGCTATAGAAAAGGCTACTAATAAAAACAGCAATGGCTGGCTGATGCCAACGCATTGTAATTTTAAAAAATAAACCACGAAAGAGCGTCTCTTCAATTAGGGCAACGGTGATACCTGCCAGTAACGCTTTAGTAAAAAATAAAATAGACAATTCGTTATCGGGGGAGATAAGTCGAATGTCTAAAAGAAGTAAAATAGATAAAATTAATGATAGAGGGGCAAGACCGAATAAAAAACCGGTGAAGGCTTTCTTTAAATGAGTGCGAAATTGAGTGTTATAGCCTAGGGAGTGAAAAGATAGGCCAAAAAGTTTAAAACAAACAAATAGACCTAAAAAAAGGGATAATAAGGCCGCACGGGTGACCCAGCGTTCAAAACGATAGCTACCATTGTCAAAAAAAGAAAACAAAGGATAGGAAATGACAGCGGCAATAAGTGAAGCAAGTAAAAAATAAAATACAAAAAAAACGAATGCTTTCATAGGGATCAGGGAAAATTAAATAAATTGTCTAAAAATTAGTGCAAAAATGCTTCAAGAGTCGGTATGATACCGCACAATACATTATCACCAACACATATTGCGAAAGTGGCGGAATTGGTAGACGCGCTGGATTTAGGTTCCAGTGTCGCAAGACGTGAGAGTTCGAGTCTCTCCTTTCGCACCATCTATACACCCTCTATAAAATCACACTAAACACGAGAAAATTATGCAGGTTTCTGTTGAATCTAATTCTGATATTAAAAGAACACTCACTATTTCAGTCCCGCAAGAAGAAGTCGATGCAGTAACGACAAAGCGATACGACGAAGTTAAACGAACAGCTCGTATTGATGGGTTTCGGCCGGGTAAGATTCCAATGAGCGTCATCAAGCAAAAGTTTGGTGCTAGCATCAAAGCAGAGGCCTTATCAGAACTTACACAGAACTTCTTCTATAAAGCAATAATGGAAGAAAAGCTTAATCCAGCGAGTCAGCCGGTGATTACACCTAATGACAATGCTGCAGAAGGTTTTGAATTCTCTGCGACGTTTGAAGTGTACCCAGAAATCACACTGAACTCTTTTGATAACTTAGAGTTAAAGAAGCCTGTTGCCGTTATATCAGATGATGATATTGATGGAATGGTTGAGAAATTACGTACTCAAAAAATAGTATGGAAAGAAGTTAAAAGAAAAGCAAAGGATGGTGACCGTGTCACTATCAACTTTACAGGTATGGTTAATGATGAAGCTATTTCAGATGAGCCTATTAAAGACTTCCCTGTTGTTTTAGGTTCAAAAAGCATGATTCCTGGTTTTGAGAAAGAGCTCAAAGGTGTTAAGAAGACTGAAGAGTTAGCATTTGAACTTGCTTTTCCTGACGACTATCAAGAAAAGAAATTAGCCGGTCAGCTTGGTCAGTTTCAGGTTAGTGTCAATTTGGTAGAAGGCAGTAAATTACCAGAAGTGGATGAAGAGTTTATCAAAGAGTTTGGGGTAGACAGCGGAGATATGGCTGACTTTAGAGAAGACCTAAGCAAAAATATGACAGTTGAAGCGGATAAAGCGCTCTTGTCAAAACGTAAAGAAATAGTAATGGATGCATTGGTTGAAAACAATGATGTGTCTGTTCCAGAAGCCCTGGTTGATAACGAAATCAATCAAATGATGGCATCAATGAAAGAAAGAGCAGAGCAAGGGCAGCAGTCTCCGCTTCCAATGCCTGAGTTGCCTCGAGAAATGTTTGAAGCTCAAGCAAAAAAACGTGTTAAGTTAGGCTTGTTGTTGTCAGAAGTCATTAAAGTTAATGACATTAAGGCCGATGATGAGAAAGTTCAGCAACGGATTGAAGAGTTTGCCCAGCAATATGGTGATCCTGAAGAAGTGATTAACTGGTATAAATCGAATCCACAAGAACGTAGCAAGATTGAAAGTGTCGTGTTGGAAGACCAGTTAGTTGATTGGATGCTTGAAAAGTCAAAAGTAACTGAGGAAGCCCTAAGCTTTGATGAGTTAATGAATTCAGCTCAAGCGGCTAGTTAAATTTAACAAAACTGATAGATTAATTATATGCAAATGACATCTGATGCCACCGCACTTGGCTTAATTCCAATGGTTGTTGAGCAAACTGCCCGTGGGGAACGCTCATATGATATTTATTCACGGCTGCTTAAAGAGCGTGTTATTTTTCTAGTTGGCCAAGTAGAAGATCATATGGCTAACCTAGTTGTTGCTCAAATGTTGTTTTTAGAATCTGAGAATCCTGATAAGGATATTCACCTCTACATTAACTCTCCTGGTGGGTCTGTAACGGCTGGTATGTCTATTTACGACACGATGCAGTTTATTAAACCTGATGTTAGCACTATGTGCTTAGGTCAGGCAGCAAGCATGGGTGCTTTACTATTAACGGGTGGAGCAGCGGGTAAGCGCTTTGCGTTACCACATTCTCGAATGATGATTCACCAACCTTTGGGTGGTTTCCAAGGACAGGCATCTGATTTTGATATTCATGCAAAAGAAATATTAAATATTCGTGATCGCCTCAATAAAATAATGGCGCACCATACGGGTCAACCATTAGATGTTATTCAAGGTGACACTGATAGAGATAATTTTATGGGTGCCGAAAAAGCGGTTGACTATGGTTTGATTGACCAAGTATTAACACACCGTATAAATGAGAGTGCCACAAAGTAAGCTCAGATAACGTTCGAAGCAGTAATGTTCCATAAAGGTTCTTTACATGCAGATGCTGAGACTAACTAAGGAATAAAGTATATGAGTGATAATGATGAAAATGACGGCAAGGTCTTAACTTGTTCTTTTTGTGGTAAAAACCAACATGAAGTTAGAAAGTTAATAGCTGGGCCATCTGTTTTTGTTTGTGATGAGTGCGTTGAACTTTGTAATGACATCATTAAAGAAGAGCTTGAAGAAAGTAATGCCTCGGATACTCATGCAGAACTACCGAAACCAAGTGAAATTAAAGACGAACTTGATAAGTATGTTATCGGTCAAAAGCAGGCAAAAAAGGTTTTATCAGTAGCTGTCTATAACCATTACAAACGTCTTAGAGCAAAAAATAGTCCAGATACCGTTGAATTGGCTAAAAGTAATGTTTTATTAATTGGTCCTACGGGTTCCGGTAAAACGTTGTTGGCCGAAACCCTCGCAAGAACGTTGAATGTACCCTTTACAATTGCTGATGCTACCACGCTCACCGAAGCGGGTTATGTGGGCGAGGATGTTGAAAATATCATTCAAAAAATACTACAAAAGTGTGATTTCGACGTTGAAAAAGCAGAAAGTGGTATTGTCTATATCGATGAGATCGATAAGATTTCAAGAAAGTCTGATAACCCATCACTAACCCGTGATGTATCAGGTGAAGGAGTTCAGCAGGCACTTCTAAAATTGATCGAGGGCACAGTGGCCTCGGTGCCACCTCAGGGAGGCAGGAAGCATCCGCAGCAAGAGTTTTTACAAGTCAATACAGCGAATATTTTATTTATTGTGGGTGGTGCGTTTGCTGGTCTAGAGAAAGTTATTCAAACCCGTTCATTAGATAATGCAGGTATTGGTTTTTCTGCCGAAGTGATGGGTGTGGACGAAGCGCCTGATGTTGGTGATATCCTCCAAGAAATCGAGCCAGAAGATTTGATTAAATATGGTCTAATTCCTGAGTTTGTTGGGCGTTTACCGGTTGTTGCTACACTTGAGGAGCTTGATGAGGCAGCCTTAATAGAGATTTTAAGCCAGCCTAAAAATGCTTTAACCAAGCAATATATGCACCTGTTTGAAATGGAAGGTGTTGAGCTTGAGTTTAGAGAAGAAGCACTGCGTGAAATCGCAAAGAAAGCCATGCTACGCAAAACTGGTGCACGAGGCCTTAGAACCATCCTAGAACATGCTTTATTGGATACCATGTATGACTTGCCATCGCTTGAAGGTGTGTCTAGCGTTGTTATAGATGATAAAGTTATAAAAGGTGAATCTGAGCCATTATTCATTTATGAAAATGGAAAAAAATCTGCTTAAGTAAAGCTTTGGACGGTTTCAAAATAAAAAAAGGTGCTTTAAGCACCTTTTTTTGGTTTTGAAAGGTTGAAAAATACCTTTCATGCCCTAATATTAACCTTAAGAGAATTTTTTCATAAGGCGACTATAAATGAGTGAGCAAGAAAAATTACCCAGTTTACCGGTTCTTCCTTTAAGGGATGTTGTGGTCTATCCGCACATGGTGCTGCCACTGTTTGTTGGTCGTGACCGCTCCATTGAGGCCATCGATCTCGCAATGGATGAGAATAAGAAGATAGTTCTTATTGCTCAAAAAGACCCTGATAACGATGAGCCAGAGGCAAAGGATCTTTATAACGTTGGAACCCTTGCGACAATTTTACAGTTGTTAAAGCTTCCAGATGGCACCGTTAAGGTGCTTGTCGAAGGTGAGCGTCGCGTTAAAATTGATGAATTAAAACTGAATGATAAGAAATTCTGTGCTGATATATCGCCTCTTGAGGATGAACTAGACTTAAACGAAAAAGAAATAGATGTGCTAGTCCGGACAGTTACCTCTGCTTTTGAGAGTTATGTCAAACTGAATAAAAAAATACCACCCGAGGTTTTAACATCCCTTTCAGGAATTGATGAACCCGGTCGGTTAGCCGATACCATGTCAGCACATATGGTTTTAAAGGTTGAAGAAAAACAAGCGGTTCTTGAAACATCAAACCTTCGCGAGCGACTTGAGCATCTAATGCTGTTGATGGAAGCTGAAGTAGATATTCTTGAAATGGAAAAGCAAATTCGCACGCGTGTTAAACAACAAATGGAAAAGAACCAGCGCGAATATTACTTAAGTGAACAAATGAAGGCCATTCAAAAAGAATTAGGTGATATGGACGAGGTACCTAATGAAACAGATGAGCTAGAAAAGAAAATTAAAGCCGCAGGGATGTCAAAAGAGGCTAAAGAAA
>JAHRWG010000170.1 GCA_019090295.1 Cycloclasticus sp.
AAACAGAAAGGAAAGTCATGAGAATAGGTCACGGTTACGATGCCCATAAATTTACCGAGGGTAAGTCACTTATTCTTGGTGGCGTAAATATTCCCCACAATTATGGGCTATTAGCGCACTCTGATGGAGACGTTGTAATACATGCAATATGTGATGCCTTGTTGGGCGCGATTGGGCGTGGTGATATCGGTCAACATTTCCCCGACAATGACTTAACGTATGAGGGAATAGATAGCCGCATTTTATTACGAAAGGTGCGAGGGTTAGCAGAGGAGGCTGGGTTTAGCCTAGGGAACCTTGACGTGAGCATTATTGCTCAAGCCCCTAAACTGGTCAGTTTTTTACCGCAAATGGCGTTAAATATTTCAACAGACTTAAAAGCAAGTGTCTCTCAAGTTAACCTTAAAGCGACTACAACAGAAGGCATGGGTTTTGCGGGGAGAAAAGAGGGAATTGAAGTTCACGCTGTTGTCTTAATAGGCGCGAATAAAAGCAATGGATGACTATAAGGCTCATGTTTCCACGCTTCCCTATGCTTACGGTGGTAGCGCTGGCCAAGGCATGATAAAAGATAAGCCAGACAACTTTAAGGTGAATGAATGCTTGTCATTTGAGCCATCAGGAAGTGGTGAGCATGTTTTTTTATACATTCAAAAGACCGACCTTAATACCGAAGATGTTGTAAAACAATTGGCAAAATATGCCGACGTTTCAAGGCGCTCTGTTTCATATGCTGGAATGAAAGATCGTTATGCAATAACTCGACAATGGTTTAGTGTCCAATTGCCGGGTAAAACGGGTCCTGATTGGGATTTAATGGAGCAACCAAATATTCAAGTTTTGCAGGCGACACGTCACCTAAGAAAGTTAAAGCGAGGGTCGATTAAATTAAATGACTTTGAAATTGTCTTGAACGACCTTGTTACTGATAAAAAAAAGCTTGAGAAGAATTTAGAAAACGTACGGACGAGTGGTGTTCCCAATTATTTTATGGAGCAGCGCTTTGGCTACGCTTGTCAAAATTTATCCCGGGTTTACGCGCTGTTTGCTTCCGGTGAAAAGTTAAAAAATAAAAAAACCAGGGGGATATTCTTATCATCAGCTCGCTCATACTTGTTTAACCAAGTCTTAGCCAGTCGTGTGGTTGACCAAACTTGGAATAAGGGGCTGTCCGGTGATATTTTTATACTCGATGGTAGTCGGCAGTTTTTTCAAGAGGATGTGTTGCCTGCTGATACTCAAGTGCGACTAGACGAGCATGATATCCATTGTTCAGGACCTCTTTTCGGGACAACAGATCAGCCGGTGGAGAAGGATGCAGGACAGATTGAGCAAAAAGTTTTCGATGACAATAATGTATTTTGTAAGGGGTTGCTTGATCACAAATTGGAATCATCTAGGCGCGCATTAAGGGTTGTTCCGCAAAACTTGATACATGAGTGGCTTAGCCCAAATAGTATGAAACTAAGTTTTAGTTTGCCGTCAGGATCATATGCAACGGCTGTTATACGCGAGTTAATAAAAACAGCGTCAAATAAAGGATTATAAATGGATTTAGGCCACATTTTAGGACTAGGGGTACTGCAAGGTCTGACAGAATTTTTGCCAATATCAAGTTCGGCACACCTAATATTGCTGCCACTTTTGCTGGGGTGGGAAGATCAAGGTTTAGCGTTTGATGTGGCTGTGCATGTTGGTACGCTGATAGCTGTTGTGGTTTACTTTAGGCTTGATTTAAAGCGCTTAATAAACGGTTGGTTGAACAGTGTTTTATGGCAAGAGCACACGCAAGACAGTCGGCTAGCTTGGTTTGTTGTTTTAGGGACCGTTCCTGTAGGGATTGCGGGCTTAATGCTCGGTGGCTTTATTGAGTTATACCTTCGTTCACCAATAGTCATTGCCACGACCACAATTGTTTTTGGATTACTATTATGGTGGGCTGATTCGCAAGGATCACGTGTTAGAGAGCAGGAACAGTTAACGGTTAAAGATGTTGTTATTATAGGTTTTTATCAAGTTCTTGCTTTAGTGCCTGGGACCTCTCGATCTGGAATAACGATGACAGCAGGGCTTTTGTTAGGGCTAACACGTGAAGCGGCAGCACGGTTTTCTTTCTTACTGTCCATACCGCTTATTTTTTTAGCGGGATGCTTGAAGACGGCTGAATTGGTGGCCAGTGCACTAGCTGTCGACTGGTTTTCAATTATTTTGGGTGTTGTTTTTTCTGCGTTAAGTGCATTCCTTTGCATCACTATTTTTCTAAAATTGTTGGAAAAAGTAGGAATGCTACCTTTTGTATTATACAGATTAATACTGGGTGTTTTCTTATTCTACCTATTTGCCTTTTGAGCCATTTTTTAATAGAACATACACTGAACCGGTACCGCCATGGCATGGTTGGGCTGATGAAAATGCCAAAACATAAGGTGTTGCTTTTAATTGATTAAATACAAGGTTTTTTAAGACTGGTTGGTTGTTGATGGAACCAAACCCTTTACCATGAATAACAATAAGGCACCGGCTCCCTTGGTCGACATGAAAAGCTAAGAACTCATCTAAGGCTTGATGTGCAGCCTGCTGATTTAAACCATGTAAATCGAGTGTGCCGCTGTTGTCTAATCGGCCTTGTTTGAGCTGGCGAACTAATTTGTGTTGAAGACCTTGACGAGCAAAAAATAAACGGTCATTTGCTTGGATATTATTAACATGTTGGTCGTGTGAAGGTAGTGTTAATTTACTTTGGATGACGGGTCTTTTATAGGGCGTGGGCTTGGGCTTCGGCTTCGGCTTATGGCTGGCTAAGTTGTGTTTATCTAGGGCCAGTGGTTTTACACCTGTCATTGACTCTGCAAATAACAGTGAATCATTTTTTGAAATCAAGAGTTTGCTTTCATCTTCTGGCATAATGCTAGTTTAGCAAAACTATTAGTTTGCTGGTGTTAATTAGATAGGGTTTGAGTAGGTTGAATGCATATTTTAGTAAGTAATGATGATGGGTATCTTGCCCCAGGTTTAAATTGTTTGGCTACAACCTTGTCTGAACACGCTGAGGTGACGGTTGTTGCACCTGATAGGAATAGAAGTGCAGCCAGTAACTCTTTAACACTTGATTTACCCTTACGTGTGAGCAAAATGGCGAACGGTTTTTTTAGTGTAGACGGCACACCAACGGACTGTGTCCATTTGGCACTGACCGGCTTATTAAAGGAAGACCCTGATATTGTTTTTTCGGGGATTAACAATGGTGAAAATATGGGGGATGATGTGCTATATTCTGGCACAGTTGCAGCTGCTACCGAAGGTCGTTTTTTAGGTTTGCCGTCAATAGCAATTTCAATCAACTCAAGTCAACCAAAATTCTTTGAAACAGCGGCACATGTAGCTGTTCAATTACTGCAACAACTGGCTAAAGTTCCCTTACCATCGGATACTATCCTAAACGTTAATGTGCCTGATTTACCCCTTAGTAAAGTGCGTGGTTATAAGACGACACGGCTAGGTCAGCGTCACCGTGCAGAGCCAATGATTGAGGCTAGAGACCCTAGAAATAAAAAAATTTATTGGGTGGGGCCTCCAGGTGCACAGCAAGATGCAGGAGAGGGAACAGATTTTTATGCATTAGACAATCAATATATCTCTGTTACGCCACTGCAAGTTGATTTGACGAATCATCAGCGTTTAGGGTTGATGGATGCCTGGTTAAGTGAGTTAGCCTTATGAGCATAGGTTTAGGGATAGGAATGACCTCTCAAAGAACGCGAGACCGTTTGATTACAAAGTTAGAGGCGTTAGGGATTAAAGATCAACGTGTGCTAGAGGTTATGAGGAAAACACCTCGTCACTTTTTTGTTGCAGAAGCGTTAGCCAGTAGAGCTTATGAAAACACATCGCTTCCTATTGGACATGGGCAGACTATTTCACAGCCTTATATAGTTGCGCGAATGACAGAGTTGTTAATAGAAGGTGGTTTACCAGAAAATGTTTTAGAAGTAGGTACAGGATCAGGGTATCAATCATCTATTTTGGCAGGGTTAATTCCGCGAGTTTTCTCTGTTGAGCGAATTGCGCCATTACAAGAAAAGGCTAAGAAAACGTTATCAGATATAGGCTACCGTAATATCAACTTTAAACACTCGGATGGAAGTTGGGGCTGGAAAGCTTGCGGGCCTTACCAAGCTATTTTAGCTGCAGCTGCACCCAAAGAAATACCCGTTAAACTTCTTGAACAAATGGCAATTGGCGCACGGTTGGTCATGCCTATTGGTGAAGATGGTCAACAAGTTTTACAACGAGTGACGCGGACAGAATCGGCCTATGAAGTAGAGACCATAGAGCCGGT
>JAHRWG010000171.1 GCA_019090295.1 Cycloclasticus sp.
TAAGAGACAGCTAGATACATAGATTATCTCTAGTGGAACGGCATTCCATTGAGCAAAGCCCGTACTCAAGTCATCATGTTTACCTAATGCACCCGTATTGAGTAATTGAGCGGCCTTCCAATACTGCCACTTTAGCCGCGTATTCCCCCCATCAATAAGCAGCATGTTCATGGCTTATCTAACCTTAAACTGACTTCACCAGAGCTAATGCCCTCCAGCTGACCATTTGGGCGTAGAAGCAATAGCTCTCCAGTTGACGATATTCCTTTCGCAACGCCTTGAATAGCAGTCTTACCAGAAAGAATTTTTACTTTCTCACCATGATAGCAATCAAAAGAGTTCCAGTCTGAAACATGCGGCAGCAGACCGGTTGATTCGTAATCTTTTAGTACCCTTAGCACCTTGTCAATAACCATTGCTGCCAGCTTATTTCTACCAACTCGACCCTCTTTAACATTGGCTAGGTCTACCCAAGGCTGGTCAATTCCTTCAGAGGCTTTTTCTCCCATGTCATAATTGATGCCGATGCCTATAATGGCGCTGTATTCCGATTGGCTTTCCCCTTGGATTTCCACCAAAATGCCGCCTAGCTTCTTTCCTTGCCATAAAATATCATTTGGCCACTTCAAACCATGACCTTTCACACCTAGCTCTTGCAGAGCACTGCACACAGCAACCCCGCAAGCTAAACTTAGCCCTGCTAAAGTAGACAGTCCATTTTTGAAGCGCCAGAAGAAGGACATATAGATATTTTGCCCATACGGAGAGACCCAAGATCGGCCCAAACGCCCCTTTCCAGCCGTCTGCATTTCTGCCAGACAAACAGTGCCATTGACTAGGCGGGTTTGTTTGTTCTTTTGAGATAAATAGTCATTCGTAGATGTGCAAATATCCAGTAGGGTTAATTGACTCAATGCACCCTGTCTAGATTGGTACGAGTGAAGGGCTAACTCACTTTTATCCAGCAACTCCATCGGCTTTTCAAGCCGCGTCCCTTTACCCTTAACAGCATGGAGTTTAAAGCCCAGCTGCTCCAGTGATTTAAGGTGGTTCCACACGGATGTTCGACTAACGCCCAGTTCGTGGGCTAATTTTTGGCCTGAAAAAAACTGACCTGGCGATAGGCGTTTTATTAATTCTTTTTGAAGGGAGGGTAGTTCCATATAACCGTTTCATCCTCACGGGAAACGTGCAGGTATTGCACTATGTTTTTAGTTCACGAATATCATTCATTTGCTTTCTAACAACATGACGAATCAGCAAATCCCTTTCTTCATCACTTAAACGGTCATATTCAACAGCCACTCTAAATTGGCCTGCCTGATCTTGACAGGACACCACGGTTGAATTGGTAACAATATTGACCAATGACGGCTTCAAAATAAATTGTAATTCGACCAGGTCACCAATATCCAGTTTTTCATCAACGCTAAAAGCAAGGCCCGATCCACTGATGCTAACTGGCTGGGTATTTTTAGTGAAAAGCTCATTCGATGCGGTCAGAACGTGATGTGCAATTAAGTCTATTTTCTTTTCCAACAACGTAAAGTGCCGTGCAATTTCTGGTGACTCTTTTTCAACTTGTCTAAAGTGAACACGTGATACCTCACGTAATTTTTCCAATTCATTCGCAAGAGAAGACATCGATTGGCCACCTTCTATAGAGGGCGCATTATCGCTTATTTCACCTTTAACAGCAGATAGTAATCGGTAGCTAAGAGCAATCTCATCATTGATTCTAAAAAAGCCTCTCCGCTCTGTTCCATCATCCCTCATCACTAACTACCTCACTATTTTTAAAATGGGCTCTGCTGAGTCTTGCGGCATTTCACCTTGGGTAAGGATGATTTCTACTCGCCTATTTGCTGCTCGTCCCTCTGGTGTTTCATTTTCAGCGATTGGAACCGTATCCGCATGGCCCTCGATAATCAAGCGGTTTTGATCCACTGAGTCATCAGCCAATAATGACTGCGCAATGGTAACCGCTCTAGCCGCTGACAGTTCCCAATTTGACCGATAAAGCCCAGACCTAATAGGAATGTTATCAGTATGCCCAGCAACTGTTACCGTGCCAACGCTGCCATTAACCACCGCTGTTATTTTTTCCATGATAGGCATAAATTCAAGATTAAAGTCAGCACCGCCAGATGGAAAGGAGCCCTTTTCATGAATCCTAATCACTACCCGTGCCAAGTCGGTCTCAACACTCACCATGTTTTGGTCAATTTCATCAACCATAAACTCTTTTATCTCTTCGGCCAACTCATCAGCCGCTTCGATTTTTGCTTCGGTCGACTCAACATACTCCGTTACAATTTCCACATTGGCTTGGTCTTTGGCATCTTTTTCTGCCGCCGCCTCATCACTCTCTTCCTCTGATGTGGCATCCTTACCTAAAAGCTCTTTTTCAACATCCGTGGTGTCTTGCACCAGCTCATCTAGAACAGTCGGGTCGCCTGATGCTGGCGTAAAGTGCTGAGCAACCACACTGGTCCCTTTTACAATATCGTAAACAATAATTTTTCGCTGCACTCCGAAGGCATCATTTAACGATTCTGCCATTTTCTTGAAGCGGTTAGCATCCATTGTTGCCATTGATAATAGCAGCACAAAAAAGCACATTAACAGTGACATTAAGTCAGCAAACGTCCCCATCCAAGCTGGCAAGCCCTCTTCACAGTCAGGGCAGTTATCATCACTCACAACGGTCAGACCTTTTATTATCCACTATTCAGCCTCGCCCTCGGCTTCTTCACCCACAGAGGAGCGTTTGCTTTCTGGCAAGTAGGATTTCAGTAAGGTTTCAAGTACACGCGGGTTAATCCCCTCTTGAATACTTTGAACCGTCTCAAGAATAAGCGCCTTATTAAGCCGTTCACCTCCACAAATACCGGCTAACTTTGCTGACATCGGTAAGGCAAAAGCATTGGCAATAA
>JAHRWG010000172.1 GCA_019090295.1 Cycloclasticus sp.
GCGGTGTTTGAGGCGACGTAGTTATCTAATAATAAACACTGATTAATGGGGTGTAGTAGGTCTAAATGTGCATGTTGCCCATGAATGCTGATTAAGTGTTGAGAGAGTTGTTGTAAGGTTTTTAAATTAACAGGTTGACCGTTAATAAAGGCTCTTGAACGACCATCTTCACCGATTGTTCGACGTATTAAACAGTCTGTTTGATCATCCAGCTCATTCGTATTAAGCCATTCCTGGGTGAGCGGCATGTTGTTAATATCAAAATCCAAGCTAATATCGGCCTTTTTAACACCGGGTCTGATTAGGTTAGCGTCGGCACGTTCACCTAAGCATAACTTCATGGCTGTTAGTAAAATAGATTTGCCGGCACCCGTTTCTCCCGTCAAAACGGTCATTCCTGGTTCAAGTTCAAGGTTTAGCTGCTCAACGACAGCAAGGCCTTTTATATCGATAGATTTAAGCATATGCAATTAGGGTTGTGGGGCTCTACTCCAACCTAACTTAGCCCGTAAGGTGTTAAAAAAGTCATGATCAGTAGGATGTAGTAATTTAATTTTATGGTCATGCCGTTTAATACTAATGAGATCGTCTTCATTGATACTAGGAAGGATAACATTATCACAGGTGAGTTGTGCTTGATGCTGATCACGCTGATGAAAGCGAATGCCTATATGACTGTTTCCATCAACGACTAAGGGTCTATTACTTAATGTGTGTGGATTAATTGGGACTAAGACCAAAGCGTCCAATGAAGGATGCATAAGTGGGCCACCACCTGATAATGCATAGGCTGTAGACCCCGTGGGAGTCGCAATAATTAACCCATCGGAGCGCTGAGAATTGACAAATTTATCATCAACATATGTGTCTATGTCAATTAAACCAGGTGAGTTTAAGCGGTGAATAGCCACCTCATTAAAGGCCGATTGCTGATGAATGATCTTTTGTTGGCGGATGATTTGAGCATTTAGGATAATGCGCTCTTCTTCAAGGTAGGCCCCTTCAAGAACTTGTTGTAGTTTAGTGGCCATTTCAGCCGGTGAAATATCTGCTAAAAATCCCAGGCGGCCTAAATTAATTCCAATGAGCGGGACATTTTTTCCAACGAGTGAGCGTGCTGCCGACAATAAGGTGCCATCGCCTCCAAGCGATATGATGACGTCGCAATGCTCTCCCAGCGCGTCAATACTAATAACTTGCTCGCTAGGTATCTCAATATGCAACGCTGTTTCGGGATCCACTAAGAGGGTTAAGTCAAAGTCACTCAATAACTGGTATAAAGACTGAACGGTTGCTGAAATATCAGTAGCGTTAGGTTTTGAGATAAGGCCAATGCGTTTAAATAATGTATTCATCTGTCACCTTTGTTGGAGGTAGGATTTTACACTATGTAGTTGTGAGTGCGACCAAGTTTGTAGATGATCTGTCACATTTGTACGATCAAAATTTTTTATGTTGATGTATTTTTTATTATCTCCTAACTATTTCTATCGTAGTGATTTATCAGGAAAGCGAGGGCTTGCCTTGAATTTATATGATTTGTCACCATATAAGCATTAATAGAGTCTTTTTTTAACTAGTTTTTAGTTTAAATAATAGGGCTAACATTTTGTTTTATATAATAATGAGGGATAACTATGGTGTCTGAAGAGCAAGTTGATCAGGAATCAATAAATGAGCAACCGGTTGAGGTTGAAGAAGGTTTGGTAGGAGAAATTGTTGAGGAGGATAGCGTAACAATTGAATCAGAAGGCGATGGTTTGCAAGCGCAACTTGAGGCTGCCAATACTCGAGCTGATGATAATTGGGAAAAACTATTGTTAGCAAAAGCGGATGTCGAAAATATAAGGCGTCGTACGCAAAAAGATATTGAGAAAGCGCATCGATTTTCGGTTGAAAAGTTTGCCAAAGATATGCTTCCGGTTGTAGATAGCCTAGAAATGGGCTTATCAGCAGTGGCTGATAGCTCAAGTGAAGAAGGTGCACTTAAAGAAGGAATGGAGCTTACATTAAAGCAACTGCTCGATTCATTGAAGAAATCAGGGGTTGAGCAGCTGGATCCAATCTCAGAGGTGTTTAATGCGGAGTTACACCAAGCAATATCAATAGTGCCTAGTGCTGAACATGAACCTAATACTGTTATGCAGGTTTTTCAAAAAGGCTATACGCTAAATTCTCGCTTGCTACGCCCAGCAATGGTGATCGTCTCTCAGCCTGCACCACCGGTTGATGCAAAGAAAATTGATGAGCAGGCTTGAAAAGTAAGCCAAACCGCCCCATATCACTACCAACATTAAATTAAAGAAAGTTTAGGAGTAATACAGATGGCTAAAATTATAGGTATAGATTTAGGAACCACAAACTCATGTGTTGCCGTTTTAGATGGCGACAGTGCGAAAGTACTAGAAAATAGCGAAGGGGCGAGAACAACACCTTCCATCGTTGCGTTTACCGCAGAAAATGAAGTACTTGTTGGCCAGTCTGCAAAACGCCAAGCGGTAACTAACCCAACCAATACAGTGTTTGCGGCAAAACGTTTAATTGGTCGTATGTTTAAAGATGACGTGGTACA
>JAHRWG010000173.1 GCA_019090295.1 Cycloclasticus sp.
GCTCGACAGCTATTTATGTCTTTTGTTTACCTCACCCCCTCTCCTCTTTTCTGGGGAACGGTCAATGCGCTTTTTGCCCTAACTGAGCATTTGAATGTGAGCGACGTTAACCACCCCACCTTTAATGAAAAAGGTACATCGAGTCCCGGTCGTGAATTTAAAAAAATTCACTTTTTTAACTTGGCTCAACCAAATCGTTTTAATCAGAGAGACTTAGAAACAATAGAGTCTATTTTGGCTATTCAGTCCGATCATATCTCACTATCCAAAACAAACAGTAACGTCTTGCCATTGGTGGTTAACATCAGCTCAAATACTCCGGTAAGTTTTTCGAGTGAAGATGCAGCGGACATAAACACCAACTGCCGTTATCTTACAAATGAGCCTCTGATTGAGTTTTTATTGAGTGGTGATGCGACCGCCCCTGAAAAGGCAAATACTTTTTTAATACCCTCTACTAACCCAGTGCTTAGCCAGCGTTCTTTGGAACAGTTGCTATCCTCTTGGAAAGCGCCTCAACACCGCCAGTCTGCTAGACAGCCCCAAAATGATGAGATATTTGTGCACCCAGGGTTTGATAGTGTTATTAGAGCTCTTGTCCTTAGGTTAGACCCTACGTCCTATGGCAAAAAACCCGCAAAGCCAGGGTCGCCCGCCGTATTCAACATCCCCGACTTACATTTAGTGCCCATTGACCAAAAAACTGATTACCAACACGCTACACATAATGATAATGTCATTAATAGCTTGCTTAAAGAAACAGCTAATAACGACCCAAAAGCAAGAAATATATGGCAAAAAAAGTCAACGGACTTACCTGGGGAAAAAGGAAAAAGAATAGCGGCCCAAAAAGAAGACTCGAGTTTACACGGCTTGCTATTTAAAGTAACAAAGCAGCCATCTCTTTTAAAAGTAAGGGATATTATTGGCATTGAAGAAAAGGGTAAAAGCATTCAGTTGGCTATTATTCGCCGACTTAACACCCACAGTGATGGCACTATCTCCACTGGTGTTGAAATGATATCTCCCAATGTCAAACTCGCAAGTATCAAATACCACGATAAAGAAATTTCACCTACACCCGTTATTTTCCTTCAAGGCATACCGGCTATTAAACAGCCCGATTCGATAATTTCCCAGCAGCTAGTTAAAAGGGCTTTGGTCGATATTGTGCTTAAGGCAAAAGACGGTGAAGATATGTTATTTTCCATCAGTGAAACACTAGAATCAAACCCTGTCTTCAACCATTACAGCCTTACCAAAAAACCGAGTTTAATTTAAAAAAAATAAAAATGAAAAAACTGCACATTTTGAAGGTAAATTTTTCTGATAAAGAAAACAACCTGATCGTAACAGCCTTAGCAAAAAAAAATATTTATGCGACTCAAAGTGCGTGCCTAATTAGTCAACTGGGCACACCTGAAATACCCACTGCTGAGGTCAACCTTATCGTCCTTAAACTAACACTAGGTCATAGCCCTAAGGTTAATGAAGCGCATATTACCCAAGTAAAACGCCAGTTTGTTCATATCCCTATTATCATCGTCACCGATATACCCTGTCATGATGAGGTTTATCAAGCACCTAGTCGGGCAAATATTATTGATATCCGCCCGTTGCTACCTATCAGTTTTGTCGCGATTTCTATTGCTAGGGAGCTGAAATCTCAGCGCAATAAGCTTTTGTATAAGCAAGTTAATTCTCAATTGGAAAACACTCAATACCGCCTCGACGCAATTGTAAAACACACGGAGGATGGCATTGCTCTAGTCCATCAGGGCTTATACCACTCAAGTAATGAGGCTTATAAACGCATTTTCAAAATCCCTTTAGAAGAAAATATTGTTAACTCACCTATTTTAGAGTTTAACTCTTTAACTCATCCCGCCGATGGACAGCACAGTGCTAAAAAGCAGCTTAATACCTCTTTAGAAGCCCTCCCTAATGAAACCATTTTATCGGTATTAATCCAAACAAGAGATAATGAGTCGTTTGTAGCAACTATTTACAAAACCCATTGCGTTGTTAACGAGCTAATGTGCACTCAAATTATCATCCACAACCCCAGTGCTTGGAGCAGTATCGACAAAGGCTTTACTGATTTACGTACTTTTGACCATGAAACAGGGCTTTATAATAAGCGTTTCACGCTTGAGTCCATTGAGAAGACTTTACACTCACCAAAACCCTTTGGAACGCTTGCTGTTATTTTAATTGAAAATTTTCGCCACATTCGCGAGCAGCACACGCTTGATTATATTGATCACATTATTCACTCTGTTGCCAAGGTTATTAAAGCCTCCTTCTTAGACACTGACATTATTGCTCGCTACGGTGACGCTCTTTTCACCGTCTACTCTGACCAGCTCAACCTTACTGACTTTTCAACCCGATGCGAGCATGCATTAAACCAGGTAAATGACACCTTATTTGGCGATGAGACCCAATATATTAATCTCTCTTTAAGCATAGGGATTAGCTTTATTGGTAAAAGGACTCTATCCACGGGACAACTTCTAAATCAAGCCGATAAAGCTTGCGATAAAGCATCTCAGCTAGGCGGCGGCCAAATCTATGTATACGACTCAGTCGTAACACCTTTAGCTATTATTGATAATGAGGACACTCATACAAAAATCATCCGTTCCGCCATACAGGAGGACCGTTTGCAAAGCCTCTACCAACCAATTGTTGACCTTTCGGAAGACTCTATAGAAAACTATGCCGTCCTATTACGAATTATAGATAAAGATAGGTCACATATTCCACCCGATAATTTCATCTTAACGGCTGAAAGAGCAGGTCTAATTGATCAATTAGACCTTTGGGTCCTTATCAACACCATTAAGCAAATTAAAGAAGC
>JAHRWG010000373.1 GCA_019090295.1 Cycloclasticus sp.
CAGATGTGTATAAGAGACAGGCAATTGAGTCATACTCATTATACGTACAGTGGGCTTGAAAGCATAGTTCTAACATACCAACCATTTACAACAACTGTGTCTCCTGTAGAGTCACTTGAGATAGAAAACTTAGCAGGGTTGTTTAATACATCAGTTGAGCCAATATAAATACTGTACCAACGGGATACATTAACTGTCCCAGGACTCTTAATATATGTTCGTTCAATATCTATAGAGAACGGGAATGAGCCACCAATAGCCATATCAAGTTTAAGATCAAAGTCTCCGTTGGCCCCACTGTTAATTATATCTATATCAATTCTCATATCTACAGTATCCCCAAGTGACAAACCTGCACCAGACCAATCAAACCTCCCAGTTGTTGAGTTCCAAATCTCATTGTGTGTAGGTAACCTGTAAGACTCTTCTTGTTGTGCCCCAGCACTATCATTAGTAAGGTCATAGAATGTACCTGCTACTGTAAGTGCTATAGGAGCACCTGTTGTAGTTGAGTCATTATGGTTTTCCCAGCCGTGGCTATGAGCTGTTTTAAATGATCCACCACCTGCTCCATCTGATACGAATACTTTATCAACTGCTGCACCTGCTAGACCTGTAATGGTAGGTGTCCATGCACCCCCAGCAGCGCCATCTGATACATAAACGTTATTTGCTGACGCACCAAACACACCTTTAGGCTCATGTAGTTCTGCGTCTGTAATATTCTTGTGTTCAATAGTCATTTAACTCTCCAAATAAAAAAGGGAGGAAGGCGACAAGCCCACCTCCCAATATATAGGTTTATAGTTTCTTAAACTGACCAGTAACGGATAACTACCCGCATCTTACCAGTAGCACCATTAGTAGGAGTTGTACCACCCAGAGCTAGACCGATAGTCGTAGCTGCTGCTAGTGGAGCTGCCCACGTACCTTGAAGTGCAGATGTCAGGTCATAAGCACCAAGTGCCTCACCCTGTGCTTCTGTCATATCAAAGCCGTTAGTACCCTCAGAGGTTTCAGTACCTACGTCAATAGTAGGAGTTGTACCACCTAAAATAAAGACTTCTGATACTTCAGCGAACACCTCTTGGATGATCGCTCCTGCTGGTAGTGTAGGTGCAATCAAAGGAAACGCTGCTGCGGTCATCATAGCCGCATCAATGTCTAGAGTAAGTTCTTTAAGGGAACCCTCTGTTTTGATATTACCTTGTGTCTTGCCAGTAAAGAACTCGCCATAGTGTTGATTTACTTGCGTAGTAACGTTGCCACTGCCTGATGCAGAACCATCGCCAAATTTAGCTGCTTCGTAACCCATCTATGTACCCTCCTTATACCGTTGCCGTTGGTGATGTAACAATACATCCCAAAGAGTCAACACGTTGTACACCAAAGCCATAACGAGAACGAACTACAAATTCATCTCTTGCTAGGTCTTTGTTGCGTTCACCCTCAGTCTTGGGCAACCGTCTCCAAGCACCCATAAGGGGCTTACATTGGTCATCCGCGATACACATAGCCATGTTATACACGCCTGTGATTGAGGTTGTGCCATCATTGGCTGCACCTTGGAATAGGCGGTTAGACGTAATCAGTGTCCAGCCGAACCATGAACCAAAGAAGTTCATTCCACGGGCCAAACCTTTTTCAAGGATGGCTGATGCAAATTGTGTAACATCATTAGTAATAGAAACTGACTTGTTCAAAGTAGCTTCAACTACACCGTCACAGATAAATACACGGCCCTCAGCAGGGACGTTGGCTTTATCAAATGCTAGACGCATATCAATCAAGTGTGTTAGGTCAAAGATGTTATTAGTTTCTGCTGATACTACGAAGTGTGGGAACCCGTTAATAGTTGCGGGGGCTGATGTTCCGAAGTATACAGATGCGGCTGTAGACAAGAAGTCTGTTTCATAACGCTCTTGCAATGCACGGGTCTGCTCTTGAGCATGTTGTGCTTGAAGAATGTCGATCTGATTACCGTCTTCACGTAGGTCATCAGTGATGTACCATGCGTTACCAACATATTCTGTAATGGTAAATGTGATTTCACCAGACTCGATTGGGTTATAAACCAGAGGAGTGTCTTCTGACGCCTCTTGTAGTGTTACTGAACCGACAGTTTTAATGTTCAGAGTAGAACCATGCATGAAGTCTTTAATGTCGCGCCAAAAAGTTGTGGGCAACAGACCATCGTGCATATTCAACAGAACAAAATCTGAATACTGCTCGGCTTCAATAAATGCTTGGGTGTTAGTCGTTAATTGCATTTTATTTTAGCTTTCTTAAGTTTGCACATTGTTACGTGCGTGAACCCTCTTCTTAATATTACCCCAACCTGCTAACAGGTCTTCTTGGGAAGTACCAAGTGATACAAGTTTTCTGTCCCCTTCGACGGGTTCATCTCCCTTGTTAACAATAGTGGGCGACACATGTGACGATGTTACGCTCTGTGGTTTGGATGTACTCACACCATTAAATAGGTTAAGTACAAGATCGGGTTGTTCAGCAGACAAAGCTTTAAGAGCATCAACAGACATACCAGATTTCTTGGCAATGTCAATAACTACAGCGTTGGCTGAGTCACCAAACTTCTCTACAAGTGCAGAGTTAACGTTTGCTAGGTTGAGTGCTTGTTGCGATGTTGCATCTTTCTGAGCCAATGCATCACTAATAATTTTAGCAACGGCTGTCTCATCCAATCCTGCTGGCACTTCTGCGGGTTTCGCATCAGGTTCAATCGGAGCTGGTTTGGAAAACTTATTAACGAAATCTTCTACGGTCTCTCTTCTCGCTAGTTCTTCACGCAGTTTTGTAATTTCAGCCTCTTTGTCTGCTTGTTCTGACTGGAGGGTTTTGATGTGTTGCTGTGAATGTCCTAGGGCATCAAGGGCCTTAGATGTATCTTCGTATTTTTGTCTTCCTGTCTCGTCAACAATTCCTGCAAGCTGGTTGGCAAAAGGGTCTGCGACGGGTGGTGTAGGTTTTACACCGTCTTCTGTTTTAATTGGTTCTTGTTTAAATATGTCTTGGTCAGCCATAATTAATTATTTATCCTTCTATGTCCGATCTCTAATATAACAACTATATTATAAACCCAGACTAATATTTATTAGTGTTTCTAATTACATATACCTTAAAAGCAACCCATATGTCACTTTTTCTTATGAAATTAGTTTAAGTAACCTATCATTACACTTGATTTGTGCTAAACGATCTTGGTGTACTAATGCCCAATTGGGACAATTAAGTACTTCGTCCTTCATTAAAGAGTTTAACAGACCTTTGTTATTCTCTTCTAAAATCTTAGATAGTTGTCTACGAAAAAGTGTAGAGGCTTTAAAGGAGCCTTTTAAATCGTTTATCTCATCTTGGGTAAGACCTTTAAGTAGTTTTAGATTTAAAGCCACACTATACCTCCTGTATATCTTCGTTTAGTTGTTCTTCACTAGTACCTTCAGCAACAATATTATCTTCTTGTGCTTGGTTAACTATTGATTGTGTATTTTGTTGTTCGTCAACAGCTATGTTAGGTACAAATATCCTGTAACCTTTAAGGTCAATAACATCTTCTACGAACCTAGCCAATGCAATACCAGAGGTATGAGGGGCTAATACTTGTGCCATAGGTGAAGCAAAGATACCTGTAAGGTTCTGAAGCTCTTGAGCCTGTTGAGCAAAGTGTCTTGCACCAACTGGTCTTAGGATACCATCAGCAGTAATATCTTCTTTCGTAATGTTCTTGAACTGTGCTACACCAATGTCGTTATCAATTATACGTATGACATCAGAGACATCTAAATGTCTGTGAGCAGTTTCTAACATGTCGTTAAGTACTTGTTCTAGGAACAGTTCGAACTGTATGATCTTCTCTTGGAAGATACGACCAGCAGCGTTCTGTAGAGCTTGTACCTCAAAGGCAGTTTTCTCACCAGCAGTACGGATACCCATAGCTTCTCTAGGGGCACCAGCATATAGTTCCATACGAGCCTCCAGTTCAGCAACTTCATCCTTAGCTGCAAACACACCAGACAAACTTCTTTCTAGTGTTGCAACATCACTGTCTTTACTGTCAATGTGTATCTCTGCTAGAGGTGCATACTCGAACTCCTCAACATCCCCAATAATCTTGGTAGGGGCCAGAACAGCTAGGTCAACAGCGTTAGCTTTCATATTCTCTAGGTGGTCTAGGCGGTATTGCATACCTACTAGGTTATCCAGAGGCCCCATAGCCCATAGGTTATCTGGGCGTAATCTCCAACCAACCATACGGATTTGGTCTTTACCATTGTATGTGTTGATCTTCTCATTACGAATAAAGGTGGTTCTGTCAGCTACAGTAATCATTCTGTCTGTTTCTACTTCACCTGTCTCTGGGTTGTAAAAATCCCCATAGAACTCTAGTATTTCAATTGAGTTGCTATCATAGTATTCAAACAAACTACCGAAGCCATCCATTTGGTACTGTGAAGCTTTCTCCCAATCATCAATTCCTAGTCCACTAAACCTGTTTTCAAACTCCATACGACGATCTAGAGCAGTTTGCCAGAAGGCTTGATCTGGGTGTGTCTGTACCATCTTGGTCACTTCACCAACAGTTTTGATACTACGTATAATCTTCCAAGTGTTCTCGAAAGCGGCTGCTGTAGGGTCAAACACAATATCATAGGCACTAATTCTGTTTGTCTTAGGGCCAATAAAATCTGTTACTCTCTCGTCGTCATTTACCTTATATCTTACTTCAAACGAAGGCATAGTGAAAGCTACACCCTTGTCTATATAGTCATATAGCAATCTAGACACAGTGGTTCTGAACCCACCCTCCCTAGTCTTATTCTCCATGTATGATGTCATAGTCTTAGCCACATCAGCCTTAGCTGCGTCTTGTGAATGAGCTAACCACGACAACCATTTGTCATTGGGGAATAGCGAACTAAGGTAATTCGAGTGGAGATTATCACGGATATTCGTAAGTTTGGGGATAGTCACAGTGTGTGTCCAATCCAAAGCTTGATTTGTAGTTGTAGTGGTGTCTGTAGCGAAGATATACTTATCCAGCTCAGCCCACTCAGCCCGTTTATCTGCCATGTTTTGTGAGTACTTAGTCCAACTATTGACAACGAATGCTGCCGTTTCATCAGGGTTTAAAAAAGTTTTTAGGTTTAGAACCTTATCAGTAGGCATTAAATTCCTCCAAATCGGGATTGTAGTCTTGTTTTGTTTCTAGCCAGCATAGCCGCTATGGACTCTCCTGAGCTAACCTTTGGGGCGATAGCGATAGACACGGCACCAGCCAAACTATCTTTAATATCGTCATGTTCTGGTCTTGCTAACACTAGCTCATCTTCTAGAACTTGTGTCCATCCACCTTCGAAGTGCCACACCTCATAGTTCTCGTACCTGTAGTCAAGGACTGCGGCAATCCTTTCCTCTTTATTTCCCTCGACCCTAGAAGGTCTGTACTCTTCGATAGAAAGGCTTAAGCCCTCTCTCTTAACGTGATCTTTAATATCCCCTACGATAACAGCTTGGGCAACATTTACCTCTGCTTGTATCTTACGGAAGTTCCACTTAGAGTGAAGTTTCGCTATAGCCTTATAGTAGTCTATCGTTTTCCCAGACTTAAATCTATCAATGTCGAGGACGTATATATTACTGTCACTGTCTATGCCGATAACGACAATAGCAGTCCAGTCAGCATGTCTACTTAAGGAGAACGCAAAGTCTACTGCTGCATATACGTTTAACTTTTTACCTTTATACTTCCACCTACTCCCATCTTTAATTAAAAACTTAGGGCTGTAGTATTGAAACTTATCACGACTAATTCTTTGAGACGTAGGGTCATTAGGATCATTGTAGTACTGTGCATAGTACTGAACCTTATCGGTGTACTCCGCATAAATACGTGCTAAAATCTGTTTATCAAATCCAAAAGCTTTGCCATCAGACCTAACAACTCTTGGCCATAGAAACAAGCCGTCTTCTTCCACTTTAAACTCTCTAACATCCCACACAAGGTCTTTACCAAGGTGTTCCCCTTTACTATCAAATCTCTCGTACACTAACTCTTTCCAGATTTTATATATGTCGGCTGGGTGGTATCTAGTACCACAAGCCAATGTAAACCCACCAGCATTACGAATAGATGTAAACTGTGATACCTTCTTAGATACACTTTCACGACCATCCTCTGTGTAGGCATTTTCTGGTACAACCAAGTCGTCTGCTGCAATAATGTCAGCATGCCAACCTGTAGTGTTTGTAGTTAATCCAGCAGCAGAAATGGTAGCATCTCTCACACCCTCTAACTTACGTTGTGGGTGGTCTATGATGATACGTTTCTCTGACCACTTCTCCCTCTTACCTTTATCTGGCTGAAGGTATTCTGGGAAGTACTTCTGGAATACTGTACTGTCTAAGATGTTCTTAATATCATATAACTGTGTGATCGCCAAATCTGCTGTAGCCGATAGGTACAGTATGGTGATCTCTGGGTGACGTGCTATGATCCAAGCACACCATGTAGCCAACATATGTGACTTAAGGTGGGCACGGGGTAACATAACAAGTTTATTAGAGGAGAGGTCTTGCCCCTCCCCAAATATATTATACTCTTGTAACCACTTGTAAAAGTCCTTGTGTATAGAACCATACATATAATTTGGGTTAACTAGTTTAGCAAACGTATACAAGTCGTCCAAAGCTGCTTGCCTTATTTCTTTTGCAATGTCAGGCATACCTATTAATTTCTCATAAGCCTCAAGTAACCATAGGTCTTCTTTATCGACATCAATTACTTCGTACTTTTTGACATAATCTTCTGCTTCTTTGAGCCACTTATACATGTTTTATCCTTTACTTATATTTTCTTTTGTACATTGTATAGCCTAACCATACAAATCCAACTAATACTAAAAGTCCTACTACTGTTTCCATGTTATACTCCTTTCTATTTAATAGCCTTGTTGGTAACCTCTCTTAGCCAAATACCCCCAATAGTCTGTACAGCTACGAAAGCCATAGATAGATACATAGCATGTTCTTTGGTCAACTCAAGTTGGTTCACATAGATCAGACCAACACCAGCCATAGCGACTAATGCTGATATTACGTGAAACCACATTGTTTTTGACTGTAACCTACTTTTGCTTTCCATTGAACAAATCTCCTATAAGTTTTATTAAACTACTCCATATACTAGGTTTAGCATATAGGATTGGTAGGTGCCCGTTAATACCTGACATTACCATACTCTGAGAACCGTTACGGTTAATAGAGGTTTGAGTTGAGTTGTCATAAAACCAGAACATACCACCACCTTTAGGGGGTGTAGACCATTGGTCAATATGTATACCTCCACCAACCATTTCAATACCTACACCACCAAGTTTCTTGGCAGCCCAGTACTGTGCTAGTTTAGCCAGTTTCATATCTTTGATTAACTCACCATTTCTGTATAAGTGTACGTCAGCAGCTTTGCCATCATCGTGACGAACAGAGCCAATCCTACGATCAGCAGTCTGTCCCCCACTATAGATATGCCCAACCACTTCGGGGCCATACACTATTTCTATTGCCTCACTAATCTGTTTAAACAAGTAAGATGTGATAGGTTTGTTCCTTATCGTACCTTCCCCCTTATTTTTGTACAACAAATTTCCCATTACAAGGAGCCAAAGCCAGTCAGTATCCAGTTTGTTCCGTCAAAAGCTGCTGTCATCCATTCACCTGTTGCTAGGTTTTTCAACAACCCTGCACTTACTTGATCTCTAACTGCTAGGTTAAAAGCACCTGAACCAGACCTAGCGATCCTTACTACGTCTCCATCTACTGCACCTGTGTTAGCTATATTAGCAGTTCTTGTACCTGTCAGTGTACCTGTGTGGAATACAGTAGTGACAGGTAAAGTCATTGTGACACCTGCATCTGTAGATATTGTAGAAGTACTCTTAAGAGCATCTACCGCAGCTACACCAGCCACCCTTAGTTCTGCTGGGTTGTACATACGACGAGATGTATTAGTACCTGTCTGTATAACTGCTGTTGCATGTTCTAACCTAGGCCAGAAATGTATTACATACCTGCTACCCTCATATACTATAAGACCTCTACCAGCCGCACCTGTAAGTGCAAGTTCTGCTGTAGTCCCAGCCTCACCCATTTGTTGTATATTACGTGTAGTTCCATCACCATCGTCTGAAACAAAGGTAATAACATCTGAATTAGATAAGGTAGTAAACCATACACCACGACCTTCATCACCAAGAGCTTGATTAGCTGTTGGGTCTAAGTTGACTGTAACTGTACCATCAAGTGTATATGTTTCACCTAATAGGTTATTACTATCTAATGACAAATCTAAAGCTGTCTCCGAAGTACCAGCAGATGAGTAAGCTGTGAAGGCTGTACTATCAATTCCGTCTAGAGAGAATGAGTTAGGATCAATTACTGTTATAGTATATATAATATCATTAAGTTCTGTCATACCAACAACAGACTCAATCTTTACCTTATCACCTGTGGTATGACTATGCCCCGTGGCTGTGATAACACAAGGGTCAGCCTGTGTAGCCCCTGTAATTGTACCTATGACACCCGATATATCAGAAATGTTATGTGACCTAGTACCAAGTTTTTCTCCTAAGAGACCTGAAGCTGGTAACATAATATCTGTTAATCTGTCATCTGCTACGAAGCTATTACCGTACCAAGCACCCCTTAAAGCTACACCACCACGTTCTCCTGCTGTCTTGTAAGACTCACTTGAAAAGTGGTTTATAACATTGTCTGGGTCACCTAGATCACTGTCATAACCTGCCAGTTCATCTGTGGTTACGTAAGAAACTTCATCTGGGTTTAATCTAGCAAACTTCTGCATAGTTGTATTTCTATTAGCTTGTTGACCACTGTTTACACCAGTATACAAACCAAACACAACCATAGGGAATTTTCTCGTACCAACTGGAGCATTACCCCTAGTCTTAAGGTCTGAATATAAGTAAGCTAGTTCTGTGAGGTATGTAGCTTCTGGTGTATCCAGATCAGCCTCACCATGCCACCAACCAAAACCATCAAACTGGTCAATACCTGCTGTTGTTATAGCATCTGTCCATTTTTTAAACTCTACTCGGTTAGACCCACTAACTGTTCTATCTGTTGCTATAGGTGAACCAGATGCATACCCGCCGCCAGTCCATTGCTCTAGTTCAGTGGAACCGTTTGTCGCCATAACTATACGAACAGTAATACCATGTGTATTAGCTATATCTAATGCTGCGTGTACTGCTGCACAGTTTGAACTATCTGTGTTGAAAGGTAAAGAACCTTGTAAAGTAGAAGCGTCTACCCATAGTCCAGAGGACACTACAAAAGCATAAACTTTGTCTGTCTCTGTGATCCAGTTAGTACCTGAACCTCCATCTGAACCTACTGCATTTGATTGACCACCCCACGCTAGGTAGAAAGGGTCAGGCATCTTAATAGCATCAACGAATACTTTATCTACAGCATACATTGACCCATTTGTAGTTGAGGTTACCAATGGTACTGATAGTACACCAGTGGTTAAAAGCAGGTTACCTTTATATGTCTGTCTCTTATACACATCTGACGCTGCCGAC
>JAHRWG010000174.1 GCA_019090295.1 Cycloclasticus sp.
ACCGAGATCTACACCCTAGAGTTCGTCGGCAGCGTCAGATGTGTATAAGAGACAGCATATTAACAATACGGTCGACCCCGCCAACAATAAAGCCCTGCACAGACCGGTTGAACTCCGTAATGATAACGAATGAATTTTCATCATCCTCTAAAGGGGCCTCACCGATAGCCATCGATAGGTCCATGACCGGAATATCTTTGCCGCGCAATTGCGCAACACCTCGTACAACAGGGTTGCCGCCAGGAATTTTAGTTAATTTTGGCCGCTGAATAACCTCTTGAATTTTAAATACATTGATACCAAATTTCTGATTGCCATTAAGTGTAAAGATAAGTAGTTCTAGCCTATTAGTACCCGCTAATTGGGTACGCTTATCTATATCTGTTAGTATTCCTGCCATGTGTGCAACCTCAATAAGTTTTCTTGTTTACCCCATAAAGACACTAATTCGGCATGGTTTATGCTAGATTTAAAATGTGTTCTTTATGATTATGCTAAAGCATAGACTATAAACTATGAAACTGTTCCTAATAGGCATGTTTTTTTTAGCTTTACCTTTCCAGGCCTTACTCGCTAGCGAAAACCCTTATCAGGATCACCCTGGTATAAAGAAACAAGCGCATGACTTTGTCATATCGAATTTAAAGCAAACAAGCAATCAATATAGCGTAAGCGTCAGTGACCTTGATTACCGTCTAAAACTCAATAGGTGCAGAGCCCCCCTATCTATAACCGCAACGAGAATGCCTTTAGTGCCTGGTAAGAACACCCTGAATATCCGATGTCCGACAGTGGCTACGCCTTGGCGAGTATTTACCACTGTCAATATTCAATTATTTGATTACGCCCTTGTTGCAAAGAAGCCCCTCAAAAGAGGTCTATTGATTAAAGCTGAAGATGTGGATTTACAACAAATAGAAGTAAAAAATAGCCACTTTTCATACTTGCTAGACAATGAAAGAGACCTGGTTATTAATCATGTTTTAAAGCGTAACCTTAACCGAGGTGACCTTTTTAAGCGGCTGTACCTAAAAAAGCAAACCCTTATTAATAAAGGTGATAGAGTAACTATTCTTGTTAAAAGCCCTGGTTTCCAGATTAGCATGAAAGGCATTGCATTGAATGCGGGTGGCGCAGGTGAAAAGATTAAGCTTAAAAACATTAAAACTAAAAAAATCATTCAGGGTATTGTCGTTAATAAGCAAATGGTACATATTCAGCCATAAGGCCCTAAAATAAATCAAGAAAATACTGCAATGGCCGATACATTACAACACCTCTGCTAGGAAATACTATGTCAATAAATATTAAACGCAGCTCAAGCAAACCCAGCCCTCTCAGCACAGGCAAGTCCACCTCTGGCCAAAAGCCAAAAAAGGCGAGTGCTGCTAGTTCAAACAGTGGTTCATCAAAAACAACCTCTTCTGACAGCTTAGAGCTAACTGGCGAAGGGACACAGCTCCAGCAAATTGAGCAATCCCTCAGTGAGATACCTATTATAGATTCAAAGCGTGTTGAATCAGTTAGTCAGTCTATAGAAAACGGGCAATACACCATTGATAATGAAAAAATAGCTGATCGAATTATTAAAAATGAACGTGACCTTAAAGGGTCTTAACTTCGGGTTCCAACCATGAATGATTTAAACCACTTAACTCAACTTTTAGAAACCCTTGAGAATACGTCTACCCTGCTTAACGAAGCACTTAAGCAGGAAACGGTCATATTAAACGCAAGCAATAGCGAGGCACTCATCACCGTTTCCAGCCAAAAGAAAAGCTTGGTTTCTCAACTTGAAAAGCAAACAAAGGTACTTCATATATTCCTTGTCAAAAAAGACGTAAAAGAAGGTTTGTATGGCTTAGAGAGTCTACTTAATAGCATTAAGACGAAAGAGCCAGAATTAGTCGTCCACCAACTTTGGACCAGTATTCAAATACTCATTAACAATAATAAAGAGCTGAACTATAGTAATGGCTCTATCATTGAATTGAATAAACGCTACACACAACGCGCCATTGATGTTCTTCAAGGAAAATCTGGGCTTAGCCATCATACTTATGGCGCAGACGGCCTGTCGACAACGTCCCCGCTTTCTAGGAATATCAATACTGCCTAATCGATGAGCATTCTTAATCAGATAAAAAAAGCACTCTCCACTGATGATATTAAATCGGCAGTTAACTCAGACAACCCTAACTTTATAACTCAGGTTAGCCAAGTTAAGCGCATGCTTAACTTAGTGGTAGAGGCTCGTGTTCAGGTATCCATTTTATTTGACGATGAGTCCGAATACACCAGCCGTATACTATCTGCTACAAACAACTGCATTATCCTCGATCTATTTAACACGCGAGAGGCGCACAATAAGGTCCTACCTGACTTAGCGTTACAAGTACATGCAAAATATAAAGCAGTCCCCTTTAATTTTAGTGTTACAGCAATAAAAATCCAGCCTAATGGGTACCACTGTTCCTTCCCAGACAAAATTTATCATCCACAAAAAAGGTCGTTTTTTCGTATTTCGTTAGATAATTTTGAGAAATATAAATTCTCTGGGTCCGTTCAGTATTCCGAGAATACACTCACTGGTTTTATTCTTGACATAAGTTACGGTGGTCTTTCCCTAGCTATTCACTCTAATATTTATATTAAAAAAGGTGATCTATTATCTCCCTGCCGCTTAGAGTTGAAAAATGGGCATTTAATCCACCTAGACCTAATTGCATGCTCTGTAAAGAGTATTCCGCAAAATGGCTATACAAGAGTGGGTTGTGAGTTTCTTAACTTATCCCCTAAAGAAAACAAAAACATCCGAATGTTTATTACTGAATACCAACGACAAAGTGCAAAAAAATAATCCGAATAATTACGCGCTAGTCACGATACCTACTATTATCGGTTAATGTGTTTTATTGATTCAAACTATTCCGGCAATGACTCATTGGTGCTATCATTCTCCCTGTAAGAAACAGAGTCTAAGAAACAGTTTAATTATTCTTTAATTAGGTTAGCGCCTCGGTAGCTCAGCTGGATAGAGCGCACCCCTCCTAAGGGTGAAGTCGCAGGTTCGAATCCCGCTCGGGGCACCAACTTTAATATTGAATAATATGACGTATAACTAAGCGTGTTTTCAAAAACTTAACTACACTAACTATAATATCATTTCAAATTTGATGGAAAATATTTGATGAACAACTTACTTCAGTTATTTAAAAGTACCTCAGCTTTAAATGGAGCTAATGCAAACTTTGTTGAAGACTTGTATGAACAATACCTCAACGACCCTGAATCTGTTAATGAACAATGGCAGCAAGAATTTTCAGCTATCCGTGCTGGTGCCGAAACAATTGACATTGCACATTCTTCAATAAGAAAGCACTTTGCCGATTTAGCTAAGTCACCAACAGGCATGCGTGTCATGCAAGGTGGAAACTCTTCCGAGCAATTAGCCAAACAAGCCGCTGTTCTTAGGTTAGTAAACGCCTACCGCGTCAACGGTCATAAACAGGCTCGAGTTAACCCTTTAGACGGTGCTAATCAGGAACTGACCGCTGAACTAGACATTGCCTACCATGGTCTAAGTGAGCTTGATTTAAACACCCAGTTTGACACGGGAACATTGCATAACACACCAGAGCAACTAGCTCTAAAAGACATATTACCTATTCTTAAAGAGACCTACTGCAGCAGCATCGGTATTGAGTACATGCATATCAGTGATAATGACATGCGCTCTTGGGTACGCCGCCGTATGGAAGGTCCACGAGGCCACTTAAACTTAGAGCCCACCCAAAAAAAATGGTTACTTAAACTATTAACCGCTGCAGAAGGCATAGAAAACTATTTACATAGAACCTATGTTGGACAAAAACGTTTTTCTTTAGAAGGTGGTGAAAGTCTCATTCCTATGTTGGATGAAATGCTGCAACGCTTTGGAGAACATGGTGTTAAAGAAACCGTTATTGGTATGGCGCATCGTGGAAGGTTAAATGTATTAGTTAATATTTTTGGCAAAAACCCTGCTATTTTATTTGAGGAGTTTGAAGGAAAACGGTCTGCCTCCCCTGCCACCAATGGCTCTGGTGACGTTAAATATCATATGGGGTTCTCATCAGACATCGCAACTCCAGATGGTGAAATGCACCTTGCTTTAGGCTTTAACCCTTCGCATTTAGAAATCATTAACCCTGTTATCGAAGGGTCTGTGCGTGCGCGGCAAGATAGACGCGGTGAAACGGGTTCTGATGAAGTGGTTGCTATACAGATTCATGGCGACTCTGCCTTTTCTGGGCAAGGCGTGGTTATGGAAACCTTGCAGATGTCACAAACTCGTGCTTATGGCACCGGTGGAACCATCCACATTGTTATTAACAACCAAGTTGGCTTTACCACTAGCAACCCTGCCGATACACGTTCTACCTTATATTGTACCGATATTGCAAAAATGCTAGAAACACCTATTTTGCATGTTAATGGTGATGACCCTGAGGCTGTCCTTTTTGCATCTCAATTGGTGGTTGATTTTCGCAAAGAGTTTAAACAAGATATCGTGTTAGACATGGTTTGTTACCGACGCCGTGGCCATAATGAAGCTGATGAGCCTGCCGTCACGCAGCCTATCATGTATCAAACTATTCGAGCATTACCAACAACCCGAAAGCTTTATGCCGAACAGCTCATTCAAGAGAATGTTCTTACGAGCAATGAGCCTAGTGACATGGAAGCTGAATACCGTTCATCCCTTGAAAAAGGAGAGATTGTTTCTCGCCCTATTCTAGAACATAAAACCAACCCATTTGTTGCTAAATGGGACAGTTATTTAGGTTCCGAGTGGGATGACCCTTGTGACACTGCCGTTAGCACTAAACAGTTCCATAAAGTATCTGAGCTTATGCTCACACTGCCACCGGAATTTTCTGTTCAAGCACGTGTAGAAAAAGTTCTAGAAAGTAGAAAGAAGATGTCTGTAGGTGCGCAACCCATCGATTGGGGCTATGCTGAAAACATGGCTTATGGCACGTTGCTGGTTGAGGGAAGGGATATACGAATGACTGGGCAAGATGTTGGCCGAGGCACCTTTTTTCATCGCCATGCTGTTCTTCATAATACCCAAAATGGTGAAACCTACACGCCCCTTAAGAACCTGTTACTTGAGCAAGGTTCCTTCTCTATCTATGATTCGTTCTTATCAGAAGAGGCTGTTTTAGGCTTTGAATATGGTTATTCAACCACCGAGCCAGATGATTTAGTTATTTGGGAAGCCCAATTTGGTGACTTCGCCAATGGCGCTCAAGTGGTTATGGATCAATTTATCAGTTCTGGTGAAACCAAATGGGGCCGTTTATGTGGTTTAGTCATGCTGTTACCGCATGGTTATGAAGGCCAAGGCCCTGAACATTCATCAGCCCGACTGGAACGCTACCTACAATTGTGCGCTGAGCATAATATGCAGGTCTGTGTTCCATCAACTCCAGCGCAAATATTCCATTTATTGAGACGTCAAGCGGTCAGTAAGTTCCACAAGCCTCTTGTCATTATGAGCCCTAAAAGCTTATTACGGCATAAAATGGCTATCTCCACACTCGAGGAGTTAACAGAAGGAGCTTTCCAACCGCTCATCCAGGAAGTTGATGATATTGACCCTAAAAAGGTGACCCGCGTTGTTGTCTGCTCAGGAAAAATATATTACGACTTACTTGAACAACGCCGTGCAAATAAACTTGATCACGTGGCTATTCTACGGGCAGAGCAGTTATACCCTTTCCCTATAGATCAGTTACACGCCTCTTTTGATAACTACCCTCAATTGAAGCAGTTTGTTTGGTGTCAAGAAGAACCAAAAAACCAAGGCGCTTGGTATCAAATTAGACATCGCTTTTTCGATTTATTAAGCAAAAACTTAGAGCTTAAATATGCAGGTCGCCCCATGTCAGCATCTCCGGCTGTTGGCCAATTTAGCCTGCACGTAGAACAACAACAAAAGCTTATTCACGAAGCACTTTACTAAAATAGACTTTACAAAGGACTAAACCATGAGCATTGAAGTCGTAGTACCCACTCTCCCAGAATCTGTTGCAGATGCAACCTTAGTAACATGGCATAAACAAGCCGGTGATACCATTTTAAAAGATGATAACCTTGTTGATTTAGAAACAGACAAGGTCGTTTTAGAAGTGCCCGCTTTAGAAAATGGTGTTCTTGCCGAAATCATTCAGCCTGAAGGCTCTATTGTACTAAGCGGTCAAGTAATTGGACGGATTGAATCTGGCACAGGCGCTAGCGCAAACATCACCGCCACGGCTGTTGCAGATCCTAGCCCAACCGCTGCACCCGCGGATCAATCGGCTGCCTCTTCTGAAGCTTTAAGCCCTGCCGTTAGAAAACTGGTATCAGAGCATGGTCTAGACACCAACTTAATAACCGCTACTGGTAAAGGCGGCAGAATTACCAAAACAGACGTACTGACCTTCATCAAAAATCAGTCATCAACGCCTGTTAGTACAAATAACGCCGCACCCGTACCTGCACCTGCAATGGCTGCCAAGGCTGAACAAATGCCTACGTTACCCTCTAGCGATAGAGCAGAACAACGTGTACCCATGACTCGGTTACGGGCCAAAGTTGCTGAACGCTTACTACAAGCACAACAAAACACAGCCATGCTAACAACCTTTAACGAGGTTAATATGCAGCCCATCATGGATATTCGTAGCAAATACAAAGACACGTTTATAAAAGTACATGAAAGCAAGTTAGGTTTTATGTCCTTTTTTGTAAAAGCAGCCGTAGAAGCGTTAAAACTTTACCCAGCCGTCAACGCCTCTGTTGATGAGCAAGATATTATCTATCACGGCTACTATGATATTGGCATCGCTGTCTCATCACCTCGCGGCCTGGTTGTCCCTGTACTAAGAGATGCCGACCTTAAAAACTTTGCAGACATTGAAAAAGGCATCACTGAATTTGGCAGTAAAGCGAAAGATGGAAAGCTTAGCTATGAAGACCTCTCTGGTGGCACGTTCACCATTACCAATGGTGGTATTTTTGGTTCAATGTTATCGACACCTATCCTAAATCCTCCTCAGAGTGCTATTTTGGGTATGCACGCTATCAATCAAAGAGTAATGGTAGAAAATGGTGAAATGGTTATTCGCCCAATGATGTATTTAGCACTGTCTTATGACCACAGAATCATCGATGGTAAAGAGGCTGTTTCTTTCTTAGTCACCATTAAGGACTTCCTTGAAGACCCATCAAGACTACTTTTAAACGTCTAACAATACATTTGGAGCACCTTCATGAATTCAGACAATAAATTTGATGTTATCGTTATCGGTGGTGGCCCTGGTGGTTATGTTGCAGCCATTCGATGTGCACAACTGGGCCTTAAAACTGCTTGTGTAGACGAATTTACTGGCAAAGATAACAAGCCTTCTTTAGGTGGAACATGCCTTAACGTCGGCTGTATCCCATCAAAAGCCTTACTTGAGTCTTCGCACCACTATGAACAACTAAACCATGGGCTAGATCAACATGGTATTAAAGTCAGTGGCGTTAAAATTGACGTTCCCACCATGATCAAAAACAAAGACGATATTGTTGGTCGTTTAACTGGTGGTATTAGCGGTTTATTTAAAGCTAACAAGATTAGTAGCTTCCATGGCCGAGGTAAATTATTGGCTGGTAAAAATGTCGAAATCACCTCTGCTGATGGTGAAGTTTCCAGTATATCCGCCAATAATATTATTTTAGCCGCTGGGTCACGCCCAATTCATATCCCTTCTGCCCCTATTGATAACAAGTGCATTGTTGATTCGACAGGCGCATTAAACTTCGATAAAACACCTAAGACACTCGGTGTGATTGGTGCAGGAGTAATTGGTTTAGAGCTTGGTAGTGTTTGGAGTCGTTTAGGCTCAGAAGTAGTATTACTTGAAGCCCAAGACACCTTCTTACCAGCTGTTGACCTTAAGGTAGCTGCTGAAGCCAAACGTCAGTTTAAAAAACAAGGCCTCGACATTAAAATGAGTGCCCGTGTGACGAAAGCCACCACTAAAGGCAACAAGGTTCTTGTCGAGTATGAAGATGCTAGCGGTGATCACAGCATTGAACTCGACAAATTAATTGTTGCTGTTGGTCGTCGCCCTAATACCGACAACTTATTCGCCCCAGAAGCACCGGTTGAATTAGATGAGCGTGGCTTTGTTGAAGTGGATGAAATTTGGCAAACAAATCAACCCAGTGTATACGCTATTGGTGATCTTATTCGAGGTCCAATGTTAGCTCACAAGGCATCAGAAGAAGGCGTTGCAGTTGCAGAAGTTATTTATGGCGAAGAGCCTGAGATTAACTACGATGTCATCCCAAGCGTTATCTATACAAACCCTGAAATTGCCTCTGTTGGCCAAACCGAGCAGCATTTAAAATCTGCCGGTGAAAAAATTAAAATTGGCACATTCCCGTTTGCAGCTAGTGGCCGTGCACAAGCACTTGGTGATACTAATGGTATGGTCAAAGTAATCGCCAGTGAAGAAACCGATCAAATATTAGGCGTACATATCATTGGTCCACAGGCTTCAGAACTAATTGCAGAAGCCGTGCTTGCCATGGAGTACTCTGCTAGCTCAGAAGACTTAGCACTGACCATTCATGCTCACCCAACATTATCGGAAGCGTTACGTGAAGCCGCTCTTGCGGTCGATAAAAAAGCTATTCATATCCCTAACAGATAAGCTTTAAGGCGAGTAATGAACCAATAAAAGAGTCGGTTATTCCGGCTCTTTTTTTGCTCCGCATAATATTTACGTTAGCATCTAAACCATTGTCAGAATCAATTTGATACAATAATTTTTTGCACATCCCTATCTACTTAAGGTCCTCACATGACAATTATCAAACAAGACGACTTCATTGAAAGTATTGCAGCAGCCTTTCAGTTCATCTCCTATTACCACCCTAAAGACTATATTCAAGCCTTGGGTAAAGCACACGATTTAGAGGAGTCCCCAGCCGCTAAGGATGCCATGGCGCAAATTCTATTGAACTCACGCATGTGCGCAATGGATCACCGCCCTATTTGCCAAGATACCGGCATTGCTAACATCTTCCTTGATGTTGGCATGGATGTGCAGTGGGATAGCACCATGGACATAGAAGCGATGTGCAATGAAGGTGTTAGACAAGCCTATAAACACCCTGATAATGTGTTGCGTGCTTCTATCGTTAGCGACCCGTTAGGTGCGCGTAAAAATACCGGCGACAACACACCGGCTGTGGTGCACGTAAAGTTAGTTCCAGGTAATACTGTTAGTGTTAATGTTGCCGCAAAAGGTGGTGGCTCTGAAAACAAATCTAAATTCGTTATGTTAAACCCTAACGATAGCCTTGTTGACTGGGTTCTTAAAACAGTTCCAACCATGGGTGCGGGTTGGTGCCCACCAGGTATCCTAGGCATTGGCGTTGGCGGTACCGCTGAAAAAGCCATGATCATGGCGAAAGAATCACTCATGGAACACATTGATATTCAAGACCTCATTAAACGCGGCCCGAACGATCGCGCAGAAGAAATGCGTATAGAATTGTTTGAAAAAGTGAATGCTTTAGGCATAGGCGCACAAGGCTTAGGTGGTTTAACGACCATATTAGACATTAAAATAAAGCACATGCCTTGTCATGCTGCCTCCCTACCCGTTGCGATGATTCCAAACTGTGCGGCAACACGACACGCCCATTTCACCTTAGATGGAACTGGTCCAAGCTTTATCGAGCCACCAAAACTTGAAGATTGGCCAGATGTTTCTTGGTCACCTGATGCAGAAACCAAGCACGTTAACTTAGACACCGTTACTGAAGAAGAAGCTCAAGCATGGTTACCAGGTGATCGTCTGTTGTTATCAGGTCATATGCTAACGGGCCGTGATGCGGCACATAAACGCATGGTTGATATGTTTGCTAGAGGTGAGTCATTACCAGAGGGTGTCGATTTTAAAAACAAATTTATCTACTATGTTGGCCCAGTTGATCCCGTTGAAGGTGAAGTTGTTGGCCCTGCTGGCCCAACCACCGCAACACGAATGGATAAATTCACCGAGACCATGCTTGCTAAAACAGGCTTACTGGGCATGATTGGTAAAGCAGAACGTGGCCCTATCGCCATTGATGCGATTAAAAAGCACAAAGCAACATACCTAATGGCCGTTGGTGGCGCAGCTTACCTTGTTTCTAAAGCGATTAAAGGCTCTAAGCTTATTGCCTTTGAAGACTTAGGAATGGAAGCTATCAGAGAGTTTTATGTAGAAGATATGCCGGTGACCGTTGCAGTAGATTCACAAGGTGAATCCGTACACAATACAGGCCCTGCTTTGTGGAAGTCTAAAATTGCTGGGATTCCAATCGTTACTGAACAAACATAAGACTGCCTAAAAAAGCCCAGCTTAGTTCACTAAACTGGGCTTTTTTATAATATGGAGTTAAGAATAACTTAACGATACAACATCAACAGCGTTTACTGGTGATGAAATTTAAAGAAGCTGTTGATGTTGTATCGTTAAGTTATTCTTAACTC
>JAHRWG010000175.1 GCA_019090295.1 Cycloclasticus sp.
GCCGTTTTTTGGCCGGAACGATGCTTGAGCAACTTGTTATGTGTGATTTGGAATTGTGCAATGTCTAACTCTCAGGTAATGCCTCAAATTCTTTTCTTTTATTTTCAAACCATTCAGTCATTGCTTCGGGTTTTTGCATAATCTGCTGCATTTCGTTCATTGCTTTAAGGTGAGCTTCATCATTCTTCTGAAACATTTCCATGCCGTGCTGCTTACTAATTTCTGCGATTTCATCAAATGAGTCGGCATGGAACTCTTTATCACAAGCGCCACCTAATTGTTTACAGCTCATGATTTTCATATTTATCTCCGTATTATATTTAGGTTAAAAACATAACAGTGTAATTAAGCGGACCTCATCGTCCACGTATTAATTAGATTTAGGTGGACCAAATATCCATGTATGTTGGTATTAAGACCCTAACATGGATCTTTTTACTTATTGTTAATTTTAGTGTAACACGTGGTCTATATTCTTTATTAAACGTGCCCAACGATTGCGAGCGATGATTTATTTTATGCAAAAAAAAGCCACTTACAATTGTAAGTGGCTTTTCAATATGGCGTCCCCAAGGGGGTTCGAACCCCTGTTACCGCCGTGAAAGGGCGGTGTCCTAGGCCTCTAGACGATGGGGACTTTGTTTTACAACGTTCTCTGTGGTCGTCTTACCACGTGTACCAATAAAATTGGTGGAGCCAAGCGGGATCGAACCGCTGACCTCAACACTGCCAGTGTTGCGCTCTCCCAGCTGAGCTATGGCCCCTCTGAGCAGGACGCGAATTTTACGGAAGGTTTGATGGTTTGTCTAGCCCTGTTGTGCAACTATTTTTAGTTTTATATGTTCAATGGCTTTTTGGATGTTTTTTAGGCTGGTTTCTTTACCTAATATAAATAATGTTGCATCTATCGCAGGTGATACCGATGTACCTGACAATGCAACGCGCAGGGGTTGGGCCACTTTACCTAGTTTTAGTTCTAGTGCTTCTGCCGTACCTATCACCACTTGGTGAAGGGGTTCTTTGGTCCAATCATTTAATGCTTCAAATTTGGCTAGCATTGTCTCTAAGGGCTCTAGTGCGGCAGCTTTAAGGTTCTTTTTAGCGGCTTTTTCATCAAATTCTTCGTAGTCTTGATAGAACAAGCTGCTTTTTTCGGCCATTTCTTTTAGTGTTTTAGCTCGCTCTTGCTGGGTTTTAACTATTTCGATGAGGTCAGGGCCGTTATCAACATCGTAGCCTAGTGTTTTAAGCTGCTGTGCTAGCGGCTCGACTAAACGTTCTGGCTTCGCATTCATAATATATTGCTGGTTAATCCATAATAATTTCTCGGTATTAAACGCCGAGGCGGTTCGGTTAACGTCTTTAATATCGAATAGCTCGATCATTTCTTCACGGCTAAACAGCTCTTGATCTCCGTGTGACCAACCTAGGCGCACAAGGTAGTTAAGCAGGGCTTCGGGTAAGAAACCTTCGTCACGGTATTGCATCACGCTAACCGCACCATGACGCTTTGATAAGCGCGCACCATCGTCACCTAAAATCATGGGTACATGGGCAAAGCTGGGTATTTGTGCGCCAAGTGCTTGCATAATGTTAATTTGCCGCGGGGTATTGTTGATGTGGTCATCGCCACGAATGATGTGGCTCATGTTCATATCAATATCATCGACAACAACGGTTAGGTTGTACGTAGGGGTTCCATCGGAGCGGGCAATAATAAGGTCGTCTAGCTCTGTGTTGCTGATGCTTATTGTTCCACGGACGAGGTCATCAAATACCACTTCGCCCTGCTCTGGGTTTTTAAAACGAACCACTGGTTTAACGCCTTCGCGTGGCTCTGTTTGATGCCGACAGCGACCGTTATAACGCGGCTTTTGCTTGTTGGCACGTTGCTCTTCGCGCATGGCTTCAACTTCTTCTACTGAACAATAACAGTGGTAGGCATCACCCTGCTCTAACAGTTGTTGAATAATGTCTTTATAACGTGGGAATCGGTCGGTTTGAAAGAAAGGGCCTTCATCATGCGTTAAGCCTAACCATTCCATTCCATCAAATATGGCTTGCACGGATTCATCGGTAGAGCGTTCACGATCGGTGTCTTCGATACGTAATATAAACTGGCCATTTGTTCTTTTAGCATAAAGCCATGAAAACAAGGCGGTTCTTGCGCCACCAACGTGTAAATAGCCGGTAGGGCTGGGTGCAAAGCGAGTGCGTACTGTCATGATGAATTACCGCGTTTAAAAGCTGTGCATTTTAGCAAATATTCGGCCGCCCCGTTTTGTTAAATAACACCTAGCGTTGTTGCCAGTCGGTGGCAGGCCAAATAAAAATAGTTTTTAACTTAGGGCCTATGACGCGCTGCTAGTGTCCGTCCATACACACTTGCCACCTGCCGCCTCTTTTATAACGTTTAAGCGCTCTGTGTGTTCCTGTAATTCAGACTCGCTTGCTTTAATAATGCGTAACGCTGGCCGGTTCTTATCGAACTGTTTCTTTTCGACATGTGTATCGGTTTCTTCTTCGTCGGCAAACAAGGAGTTTTGCCCACCGGTTAGCATTAGGTAGACGTCGGCTAAGATTTCCGCATCGAGTAACGCACCGTGCAACTGACGCCGACTATTATCAATTTCAAAGCGTTTGCACAAGGCATCTAGACTATTACGCTGACCAGGAAACTTTTTCCTTGCCATGTGTAGTGAATCGGTGACATCGCACCAAGCTTTCATGTCGGGTTGGTCAAAACCCATCAAGCGATATTCGTGGTTGATAAACCCCACATCGAATGCCGCATTGTGAATAACCACTTCGGCTCCTTGTAGGTACTGATAAAGCTCGTCTGCAATATCTTCATACAAGGGTTTATCGGCTAAAAATTCGCTGGTTAAGCCATGCACTTCAACCGCCCCTTCGTCAATATCACGCTGGGGGTTAAGGTAGTAGTGAAAGTTGTTACCGGTTAATCGCCGGTTAATAAGCTCGACACACCCAACCTCAATAATTCGGTGCCCTTGCTTGGGTTCAAGCCCGGTGGTTTCGGTATCGAGTATGATCTGTCTCATAGGTTGTCGATGCCTAAGTTGGCTAATTCATCTGCTCGTTCGTTACCTGGGTTACCGCTATGCCCTTTTACCCAAACCCACTCGATGCTATGGGCTTGCGCTAGCTGATCAATTTGCTTCCATAGATCTACGTTTTTTACTGGCTTTCTGGCGGCTGTTTGCCAGTTCTTTTTCTTCCAATTCGGCATCCAATCATTAATGCCTTGCAACACATATTTTGAGTCGCTATGCAGGGTAATATCACTGGGTTTTGATAACGCCTCTAGGGCTTTGATAACGGCCATCATTTCCATGCGGTTGTTGGTGGTATTAGCTTCTCCACCGTGAATATCTTTGGTCTTTCCATTATGGCTAAGCGTTGCGCCCCAGCCACCAACACCGGGGTTTCCACGGCAAGCGCCATCAGTGTAAATTTGTATGTTTTTTGTTGTCATGAATTAGTTTAGTTGCTGGTTTTACTTGAGGTGGGGCTAAAAATTTATTCTTTAAATCTTTCAGATGGAATACTGGCGTGCCACCTGATACACGCTTAACCCCCATTAC